>NZ_NCWQ01000008.1:0-60780 GCF_002156885.1 Flavobacterium sp. AJR
CAAGATTTATTCTTTTCTTGTTTAGATCTAATTAATTGAGCAATTTCCTGCGCAACAATTATCGATGCCTCGGTAGAGTTCCTGAAGATTTCATTGTGGATTTTCTCAAATCGTGTCTCTTCAAACTTACCAGCACTCTTATAGCTAATGTCAGGTTTAATTTCTATAGCACTTTTCATTTTATATTTTTTTATACTATTTATTATAAAGACATGCGTGTTTAAAAAAGGCATAAGTAATTTTCACTACTTATGCCCTTTACACTCTTTTTTAAAAATTTGTTTTTGTTTTGATTAGAATTTATTAACTCCTGTATCCCACCAAAGTTTAGTTCCTCCATTATCAGCACCACCAAGTTCTTGAACTCCTTGTGCATATCCTGCTGGATTAGAATTTTTCTCTTGAACTGGGAAGTTTAATCTCCTTACGAAAGTTCCATCTGGAATTTTACCCGAAGAAAAGTTATTTGTAGGTAAAAATAATTTAGGGTAACCTGTTCTTCTAGTTTCAGCCCATCCCTCTTGACCATCAGGGAAACCTGCAATCCATTTTTGAGTAATAATTTTTTGAAGCTTAACTTCGTTAGATGCAGCATCAGACCATTTAACAGTAACAAGATTTTGAGCAACAATATTATTAGCTGCATTTAAAGGGTCTACAAAGTTTTCTGGCAATAATACATCATTATTAATGTAGCTAGTTGCAATACCTGCACCGTTCTGTGCGAAAGATAAACTAATACCATCCTCATAGAAAGATTGAGCAGTACCACCTCCCATATCCCATCCTTTTATAGCTCCTTCAGCTTTTAAGAAACTAGCTTCAGCAGCAGTAAACCAAGGAATTTGCCCACTACTTAGTACTATATCACCAATTCTGGAAAACTGTTTTTCTTTTGCAGTTTTATAATCATCATTAACAAGAGATCCCATTCTGATTCCTTGATAAGTTCCAGTTGCTGTCTTTGTAAAATAACGACCTCTTCTTGGATCATCATACCCATTCATCATAGAAGTAAGGGCCGCTCCAGCTTTAATATCTTTCCATTCGTCAGAATATGTTTTAACTGGATGATCTGCTAAATAAAATACGTTCTCAGCGTTTGAATTAATAGTACCAAATCCTTTAACAGCTCCTTCTGCTTCTGCTTTCGCCTTTGCTGGGTCAATATTCGAAATTCTCATCGCCAAACGAAGACGTAATGAATTGGCAAATTTAATCCAATTTACAACTACTCCTTTTGCAGTTGTTCCGTCTGTTCCATCTTTTGCATCTACGAAAAAGGTACTTTTTACATCAGCAGTTGCAAAAGGCGTCAAAATATCCACAGCCGTTTTTAACTCTGTAAAAAACTGGTCATAAACTGCTTTTTGAGAATCATAAGGTACTGTCGCAGCCTCTGATCCAAAAGCTGAATAAACTATTGGTCCATGATAATCCGTTACTTTATGCATTGCATAGACTTTTAAGATCAAAGCCCATGCATAATACTTAGGTCCTTTTTCCTTAACCAATCGCTCTACCTTAAGTGCATTAACCATTTCTCTTCTATAGGCATTCTCCCATTCTGCACTATTCCATCCGTCAAGAAGAACATAAGTAGAATTGTTGTTATTACCCTCAAAAGCAGTAGGAGTTGCCATATATCCAGAAAAAATATCTGCATTTAGATTAAACTGTATCTGACCTCTCCAGTCATCTTCGACCAAAATATACATGGCTCTTTGCATCGCTCTAAGAGGTGCCTTTACATTATTAAAGTCTTGTTCTAAATCTTTATCTGAAAGAGCAGTATCATTAGAATTGACATCGTCAAAATTACTTGTACAGCCTCCAAAAGAAAAAGCCAGGACTGCACCTAAAATTAATAATTTATTTTTCATTTGTAAAATTTTATTGTTGATTAAATTATTTTCATCAATTTATGATTAAGCGTATTAGGCCTCATTAACTATTTCATTTCCATCTTCAGCCCAAACAGTTAAAACATCATAAATCAAAAGGTTTTATCCTTTATAAGAAAACATTCTTAGAATGTTAAATTCAAGTTCACACCAATACTTCTAGTAGATGGAGCACCAAAAATATCAATACCTTGCAATCCTTCACCAGTACTTAAAGTTACGTTTGGATCAAACGGAGCATCTTTGTAAAAGAAAAATAAGTTTTTCCCAACAAGAGAAAGATTCACCGTTTTAAAAATAGTTTCTTTACTAAAATCAAAAGTATATCCAAAAGAAAGTTCTCCTAATCTTACATTTGTAGCTTTGTACATATACTCTCCAGTAGCTCCACTTCTATCTCCTACAACACCATAATATGTTTCAGTATCATACAATCCAGTATATTTAGTACCATCCGCATTTACAGCATTTATAGCAACTCCACCTGCAGCTCTGGCATCTCCTGATTTTTTAGAAACACCATAACTATCCAACATAGCTTCTGTTAAGCTCATTACGTTTCCGCCAAATCTTCCATCGATAAGTACATTTAAGAAAAACTTCTCATATTTAAATGTATTAGAGAATCCTAACATAAAATCAGGATTTGAAGTTCCCATTTGTACCCAGTCTGTTTTTTGGATCTTTCCTTTATCATCAAGTAGAATTTGTCCTTGATCATTTTTTACAATATTTTTTCCTTCGATAATACCAAATGGTTTTCCTTCAATTAAACGGTATCTATAACTATTTGGATCTCCATTTGTTAAAAGAACTCCAGTATCTTTAAATTCTTCACCCAAAGATTTTACTAAGTTTTTGTTTGAAGCATAATTAAGAGCTATATCCCAAGAAAATTTATCGGTAACAATTGCTTTTGCAGATACAGTAATCTCAAAACCTTTATTTTCGATACTACCTGCATTAAAAGCATAATTAGTATAACCGAAAGGATTTGTTAATGGAGCTGGTATAGTTACTAACTGATTTTTTGTCTCATTTTGATAATACGTAAAATCAAGTCCAAATTTATTATTAACAAATCTCCACTCTGTACCAATCTCAAATGAGTTTTGTTTTTCAGGTTTCAAAGAAGTCCCTGGTCTTGGACCTGTTACTGGGCTAATCACACCTCCAAAAGAAAGACTATTTTCAGGCGAAGTTAAATAAGGAGTAATATCATTACCTACCTGAGCAAACGATGCTCTTACTTTTCCGTAGCTTATTGCTTCTGGCAACTTAACCATCTGGCTTACAATAGCAGTAACACCTACAGATGGATAAAAGAATCCTAAACTTTCAGTATTTACCAATGTAGATGACCAGTCATTTCTTCCTGTAACATCTAAGAAAAGCATATCCTTATAACCAAAAGTAGCGCTACCAAATACAGATTGCACTTCTTTTTCTGCCCCAATAGTTTGACTGTTTCCTGAAGTTGCAACAAAGTTATTGATGTTAAACCAGTTTGCATTTATCAATCCTTTTACACCCGAGTCATTAGTTACTGTATTATTAACTGTTGATTTAGTAATACTTGCTCCTAAAATTGCATTAAAACTAAAATCACTACTAAATTTTGTATTTACCGTACCAATAAAATCTCCGTATAATTGAGAACTTTCACTGTTTGATAAAATATATCTACCAGTAGTTGCAGCTAAAGTTGTATTAGTTCCTGCATAAACTTTCTTATCATATTTACTGTACATTTTATTGTAACCTCCTCTGGTTTTAAAACTTAACCACTCATTAGCCTTGTAAGATAATGCGATAGAACCAATAAAAGATTGGTTAATATCAGTCGTTACGTTTCTATTCTGAATCCAATATGGATTTTGAATAATATCTGTAGTAGCACTAGCCCAATTTTGAGTATTTAAATTTCTGATAGGATCAAATACCTCAATGTTTTCTTTATAATAATTAAAATCATTCCCTCTTGGAAACAAGTACACCCCAGTAAGAGGATTATAATACAAAGCATTCGTTGGCTTGTTAGTAATTTTTTGATCTGCAAAAGAGAAAGCAGCATCTACATTTACTCTATCTTCAAACAATTTTACACTTTGGCGAATACCAATATTATTTTTCTTCAATTCATTTGTTGGCATAACACCAGCAATGTTAGTATTTGCATAAGTAAGACTTGTAGTAGCTTTTTCACTTCCGCTATTAATTCCAACAGAGTTTATAAAAGTCATCCCTGTATTGAAAAAATTATCTACATGCTCAGGAGACTCTTTAGCAGCTCCCCAAGTTTTTGCACTTTCGGCAACAGATCCATAAGATGTTTGAAATTTAGGTAGCGATATCACATTGTCTACAAAAAGACTTGAAGTATAATTTGCAGTTACAGTTCCAACTTTACCTCTTTTAGTAGTTACAAGAATAACTCCATTTGCTCCCTGACTACCGTATAAAGCAGCTGCAGAAGCTCCTTTTAGTACCGTCATAGACTCGATATCCTCAGGATTCATCATAGACACAGCATCTCCACCATCTCTGTTACCACCCGCTTTATCTCCAAAAACATCATTTCCTTGCGCAGTAGAAGAGTTCAATAATGGAATTCCATCAACAACATACAATGGTTGGTTGTTTGAGATTGATGAATTACCACGGATAGTTACTTTAACAGAACCTCCAGAACCAGAAGCACTTCTACCCACAACTAAACCAGATACTTTTCCTGATAAACTATTAATAAGATTCGCATCTTTTACACGAGTCATTTCTTCACCCTTTACCTCTTGTGCGGCATAAGTTAAAGACTTCTTAGCCTTCTTGATACCTAATGAGGTTACAACAACTTCATTCAATGCATTCGAAGCAGCGTTCTTTAACTTTACGTTAACAGTGGCAGCGTCACCTACAACAACATTTTGCGTTTCCAATCCTACATAGCTAAAAACTAAAGTTTGCCCTTTTTGAACCTCAATAGAAAATACACCATCAAAATCGGTAACTGTACCTTTTTGTCCTCCTTGAACTGCAACTGAAGCTCCTGGCAACGGCAATCCATCAGAATCTGTAATCACACCTTTGACATTTTTTACCTGAGCAAGCGAAACCTGCACCGTAAAAGCAATCATAAAGATTAAGAAAATTTTTTTCATGTTTATAAAATTTTTGTTAGTTATGGGATAAAATTATTCTTAAAGAATTGTTAAAAAAAATATTTTATACCAACAACAAAAAACTATAAACAAACGACATCAAACAATCTATAATATGCTAAACGAAAACGTTTTCTACATACAAATTATTCAATATTTTAAGTTTTAAGCTAAACTTAAACCAATAATATAAACTTTTTAACAAATTATCACACATTTAAAAACAAAACCAAGCAAACAAGCCAGTATATCTAGGAAACAATCAATTATGCATTTTACGAAAACGTTGTCTAGACTAAATATTTCATGTTTTAAGATATTTTTCAAATTTTTATTCAAAAAAATTGTGTTTTCATTAACTAATTGATTAAAGTTGCAAAATAATATTTTACTAATTATTTAACACAACCAAAACCAACTACTAATTGAATAGAATCAGTAAAATGAAATTCGATATTAAACTTCAAAATCATCTTTGGTTTTGGGGAGTCTATTTTATATTGAATTTCTTAAGATGGGGAGCTTACTTCAATAACTATCAATATTCATTTAAATCAAATCTTATTGAATTCTCATTACATATACCATTAGTATATTTTAATCTATTTGTTTTAGTACCACGGTACGTTTTAAAATCTAAATACATCACCTATACTTTTAGTCTTATAGCGAGTCTATTTGTAATTTATTTAGTAAAAACCGCACTTACCTATTACTTAATATCCCAAAACATTTGGCCAGAGGCAAATCGCGAATACAAACCTTTCGAGATAAATCATATCGTTGCTGTATGTATTGGTGAATTATATGTATTAGCAATGGCATCATCTGTTTACCTGACACTTACATGGTTACGAGAAAGGGAAAGAAACCGATCCTTGAGAGAAAATCAGTTTAAGATTAAATTAAAATATCTTGAAAATCAGATACAACCTCATTTTTTCTTTAACACCCTAAATAATCTATATGCATTATCACTGGAATCTTCAGACAAAGTTCCAGATGTGATTATCAAACTTTCCAAATTAATGGAATATGTTTTATATGACATAAAAGGAACAAAATCTGTTAAATTAATTCAGGAAATAGACTATATTCATAACTATATTGAGATAGAAAAACTACGATTTCAAAATGTAGAAGTTAGTATTAATTTAGAGTCAGATATAGACGATGTCGAGGTACCGCCTTTAATCTTCATCTCCTTAATAGAAAACGCCTTTAAACATGGCGGACTTAATAACCCAAATTTAAAAATAAAAGTAAACTGCAAAATCATTGATAACAAAACACTCGATTTTGAAGTATTAAATAATTTTGTACATTCACAGAATTTTAAGACAAAAAGAGGAATTGGCTTAGTCAATACCCAAAAGAGATTAAAACTAATTTATAAGAATAATTACAATTTAGAATATAAAACTAAATTTAATTACTACATAATTCGCTTGCAAATACCTATTAATAATGAAAATTAAATGCGTATTGATTGATGATGAACCATTAGCAATCAAAGTTCTACAAAACTACTTTACAAATTTTACCGATTTTGAAATTACCGGTACATTTGTTAATGCGCTAGAAGCACTGGACTTTATAAACAACAACAGTGTAGATGCCGTTTTCCTGGACATTAACATGCCCATGATGACTGGTTTTGAACTCATTAGTTTAATAGAAAACAAAACCAAAGTTATCATTACTACCGCTTTTAGAGAATTTGCAGCCGAAAGTTATGATCTTGAAGTTTTAGATTATTTAGTAAAACCTATCCCCCTTCCTCGATTTATAAAATGTATCAATAAAATTACGACAGAGTTCAATTTAAAGAACAATATCAAAGTCGAAAATCATCGTGTCGAGCCTCATCTTTTTATCAAAGTAGATAAGAAAATGATCAAGATAAATATTGATGAAATTTTATTTGTAGAAGGAATGAAAGAATACATCAAGGTAGTAACCCTTGATAAAACGTACATCACCCACAAGTCATTAACCGCATTATCAGACGAGTTGCCGGCCGATAGATTTATGCGTATTCACAAATCTTACTTAATTGCAGTGAATAAAGTCAAATCTATTGAAGGAAATCGCATACAAATCCAATCTTTCACTTTACCAATAGGTAGGAATTATAGCAAAGATGTAAAAAGTAAAATACTAGAATAACCTCCTCAAAATCATCGATTTTACCTCTCCAAAAAATAACACTTTGTTGAATAAATCATACCGTTGGTATAAATTTAACATTATTTGTTCTGTTTTATTTTTTTTTAAACGAGTTTACAAATATATTTACGCTCATCAAAAAACAAATAAAAACAAATAAAATTAACCTTATAACATTATGAGTTCAGAAAATGTACAAACAAAATGGGGACAATTTATCTCCTTGATAATAGTTTTCTTTTTTTGGGGCTTTGTTGGATCTGCCAATGATATCCTAATTCCAGTATTCAAAAAAGTTTTCACTTTATCTCAAGTACAATCACAATTAGTTGCTTGGGCATTTTATGCAGCTTACTTCGTAGGATCTATGATTTTCTTCTTAGTATCTTTAAAAATGGATGTACTGCAAAAATTTGGATACAAAAAAACACTTTCTGCTGGTTTAATTCTTTCTGCTGTAGGTTCGTTTCTATTTGTTCCCGCTGCAACTATGGAAAGCTTTCCTTTCTTCTTAACCGCTTTATTTACTGTAGGTTTAGGATTTTCGATTCAACAAATTGTAGCCAATCCTTTAGCTATTAAAATGGGAAGCCCACAAACAGGAGCTCACCGTTTAACTTTAGCAGGAGGTATCAACTCTTTCGGAACAACAATTGGAGCTATTTTATTAGGGATCGCTTTGTTCGGAATGGGAGATAATAAAAATACTTCTCTTTCATTAGAAGACATCAAACTACCTTTCATCATTCTTGGTCTTGCTTTTATTGTAGTAGCCATTTTCATGAATTTCTCTAAAATTGAAGATCCTGCAAAAGAAGAGGAAGAAGTAGTTAAAGTAGCACACGAAAAATTCAATATTTCAGACTACCCACAACTATATTTGGGAATGTTAGGAATCTTTATATACGTAGGAACAGAAGTAACAATTATTAGTAATTTACCAGCTTTACTACATACTGCCGAGTTTGGTAACATTTTAGAAGATGCTATTGCCCCATTTATCGCTCTTTATTGGGGAAGTTTAATGATCGGACGTTGGAATGGTGGAGTAAACGTTTTCAACACTTCTACGTTAGTAAATACAGCCTTAAAATTCATTGTTCCAGCTATCGCCTTTGGAGTAATTATTGGAGCTAATATTTTTGCTGCACATGACGTTTCTTCATTCTACATTTACCCAATCTGGATTTTGTTATTCATAGCAGTAAGTTTTGTAGGTGGTAAAAATGCTGGGAAAACTTTAATGCTTTTCGGAATTTCAGGTTTATTAATGATGGTTGCCGGATTAATTTGTCCAGATCCATCAATTGCTAAATTCTTCTTTATCTCTGGAGGTTTATTCTTATCTATCATGTGGCCATCTATATTTGATTTAGCTATTGCTGGTTTAGGAAAAAATACAGGAAAAGCATCTTCATTCTTAATCATGATGATTCTTGGAGGAGGAGTAATTCCTTTGATTCAAGGAAGTATTTGCGATATCGACCTTACTAGCCCAGAAGGAATATTTGGTATTACATGGACACACTTTTCTTATATCGTTCCGCTACTTGGTTTTGCATATTTAGGATTCTACGGTTATTATTGTCCTAAAATACTAAAGAGACAAGGAATTAATCATACTCAAAGCGGAGGAGGAGGTCATTAAAAACCCACCGTATTAAAATAGAAAAAGTCCCATTGCAAAATGGGACTTTTTTATGCTTTACAACTTTCCATTAGGAATTAGATTTAACCACAAAGTCCGCAAAACTTAACAATCAAGCTTTGCGGACTTTGTGGTTTTCAGCTTTGCACCCTTTACGGTTAATTTATCTGCCATCGATTTAAATCTTTGCGTCCATTGCGATTAAATAGCATACCTCATGATAATATAATCATTTAGCATTAAGGATATTCTCCAAATTCTTTTTAAAAATCACCTTATTCTTTTCAGAAATAGTATACACCACATCTTTATTAGCATGCACTATAATTTGCTTTATATCCAGATCCAAAAGCTTTCTCGGTTCTTTTAACTTCAAGGTACAAGCACCATCAAAATAACCATCATCTTCAATAATTTTTTGAGTTTTAACAATACTTCCATCACCAAATACTGCCGAAATTGTCATCGAATTATTTAATGTTGTAGTATAAAAACCATCCATAACCAACATAACGCGGTAGCTATTTTTCATCTCAGCACCTTTAAACTCATGTCGTACAATTGTATAACGCAATCCTTTATCAAGAACCTGAAAGCTTTTTGAACAATCCAGTTCAAATGTTGCTACGTCACCGGCATCATTAATTCCTTTTATCACTTTGGCTTGCGCAGTAACCGACAATCCAACTATTGTAAACGCAAATGCAATTAGTAGCTTTTTCATATGTAGATAGTTAATTTTGAGATACATAAAAATATAAAAAAAACGCCATGTTTTTGACAAACATGGCGTTTTAAAATAAATTTTAAGAAAAATTACTTATTTCCTTTTTCAAAATCAGCTACAAACTGTGCTAATCCGATATCTGTTAATGGGTGTTTTAATAAACCATAAATTGCAGAAAGAGGTCCAGTCATAACATCAGCACCAATTTTTGCACAGTTTACAATATGCATAGTATGACGTACAGAAGCAGCTAAGATTTCAGTTTCATAACCATAGTTATCATAAATCAATCTAATCTCTTCTATAAGCGCTAAACCATCTGTAGAAACATCATCCAAACGACCAATAAAAGGAGAAACATAAGTTGCTCCAGCTTTAGCAGCCAATAAAGCTTGTCCAGCAGAGAATACTAAAGTTACGTTTGTTTTAATTCCTTTATCCGAGAAATATTTCGCAGCCATAACACCTTCTTTCGTCATTGGCAATTTAACTACGATTTGCTCGTGTAAATCAGCCAATTCTTCACCTTCTTTAATCATTCCGTCATAATCCAAAGCATTAACTTCGGCACTAACATCACCTTCAACAAGATTACAAATATCAACGTAATGTTTCAAAATGTTGTTTTTTCCAGTAATTCCTTCTTTTGCCATCAATGATGGATTAGTAGTAACCCCGTCTAAAACACCTAAAGCTTGTGCTTCTTTAATTTGAGCTAAATTAGCTGTGTCAATAAAAAATTTCATATGTATTATATTTAATTGTGTTCCTAAATAGGGCGTGTTCGCCGCGGCGAACGGGTTTTACATTACAATCTTTTATTTTTTAAAGAAAAAAATAAAAGGATTTCCATTTCATCCCCTCACGCAAAATGAAAAATCGCTGCAAAATTACAACTTATAATGATTCATTAACATCTTTTCATAAACTTTATCAGGAAGAATACGTTTCAAAACAATTGAGAATTTCTGCATAAAAGCCCCAACTTTATAATGTCCTTTAGGCTCTTTAGTTTGCATAATTTTATAAATAGCTTCAGCCATTTCATTAGGATTTCCACCCGCATCTACATGCTCATTCATCGTTTCAAGCGTACGTCCATACACAGTCTCGTAAGCCGAACCCTTTATTACAGGTGCATGATAACGCCCTGCAGCAATATTAGTAGCAAAATCACCTGGTGCAACATTGGTAATATTAATTCCAAAAGACTTAACCTCCATACGCAAAGCTTCCGTAATTAACTCCAAAGCTCCTTTCGAAGCCGAATATACACTTCGATAAGGCAACCCCATATAACCAGCAATAGAAGTAATATTAATGATCAAACCTGACTTCTGCTCACGCATTTGTGGCAAAACAGCTTTCATTACCTCGATTGGACCAAAAAAGTTAGTTTCAAAATTATTCTTGATTTCCTCCGTCGGAATTTCTTCCAGAGGACCAGTAATCCCTACACCAGCATTATTAATAACAACATCAAGACGCCCTGTAGTTTTTATAATTTTAGCAACAGCAGCCTTAATCGACTCTACATCACGAACATCTAAAGCAACTAAAGGAAAAACAGAATTTAAAACCTTCTCAGGAGTTCTACTAGTTCCATACACTACAAATCCTTTGTTATGCAAAAATTCTCCAATAGATTTTCCAATCCCTGAGGATCCTCCGGTAATTAAAATAACTTTACTCATGATTTAGGTTAGATGTTAAATGTTATAGTTAAAAGTAAGTGCCTATGCCTAAAATACGATGTTAAAGAAAACTTCTAACATCCCACATATGACTTCTAACTTCAGACAGGTCCAAAAATAAAAAAATCCTCCCGAAGGAAGACTACTTTTAAATTTATTCTAAAAAAAAATCCCGAAACATCGGGAGATTAAAAAAAGGCAAGCGACCTACATCGCATCGCTCAACCACTTACCCTTGCTATGTTCCCATCCTGGGGGAGTCTGCAGGAGCAGATCGTGTAGGACTTGCCGGTGCAAATATACAATCTTTTTATATTTTTGCAAGAGCTTTGTGCCTATAAAAATAACATTGTATATTGGCTACTTCAAATTTTAGACTATGAAAAAACATAACTTCTTAACTTTCATTTTATTAGGAATCACACTAGTTGGTTGTAAAGAGACAAAAAAAGATGAAAATTCTATATTTTCTTTTGATGATTCTAATTTTCCTGCCCATTTTTTAACAAATCAGTCTGTTTCTTTGGGTATTTCAAACCCAAATTCGAAACAAATCGACAGCATTGTGTACTTTGTTAACGATACAAAAGTTGGTGCAGTAAAAGGTTTAAACAAATTAAATTTTGAATTAAAAGATCAAAAACTAGGATACCAAAAACTAAAAGCATTGGTTTATTACGACGGAGAAAATGCTGAAGCAACCTCAAGAATTGAATTAGTTTCGGATATTCAACCTAAATTATTGAAATATAAAATCGTAAACACATATCCTCACGACACCAAAGCTTTTACAGAAGGCTTAGAGTTTTTCAGAGATACTCTTTATGAAAGCACAGGACAAAAAGGAGATTCGTACTTTAGAAAATACGATTACAAAACTGGTAAAGTATATAAAGAAATTACACTTGATAACAAATACTTCGGAGAAGGAATTACTATTATCAACAACAAACTATACCAATTATCCTGGCAAGAAAAAACAGGTTTTATATATGACATCAATACATTAAAACTTGAAAAAACTTTTACCTACGATAAAGAAATCGAAGGTTGGGGAATGACAAATGACGGAAAATACATTTATCAAGGTGATGGAACCGAAAAGATTTGGAAAATGGATCCTGAAACTCAAAAAATGATTGATTATATCAATGTATATTCAGGAAGTTCAAAAATCAAAGCTATAAACGAATTAGAATTAATCAACGGGAAATTCTATGTAAACGTATTCCAAAAAGATGCAATTGCAGTAGTAAACCAAACAACTGGTGCAGTCGAAGGAATCCTAAACATGTCAGGATTACGCAAGCAACTAGCTCCTAGCATAACAATCGATGATGTTTTAAACGGAATTGCTTACAACCCAAAGACAAAAACAATATTTGTAACAGGTAAAAACTGGGACAAAATGTTTGAAATAACCGTTTCTGAATAATATATAAAGACAATATTCGAATTCTTATCCCGAAGCTTCGGGACCAAATTCTAATATTTCAACACGAATTTCACAAATTTTCACGAATCGATTGGTGTTAATTTGTGACACGAGACCGTAGGGCGAACTGACGAAGTAAATTTGTGTTTTATTTCAATACTATAAAAACAATCAGTATCCTTTTTAAAACTAAATTTATACAATGATTACTTTAATTACAAACATAAAAGAGCTTATACAGGTTCGGGAAACTCCAATTTCTAAAGTTTCCGGAGCCGAAATGGCAATACTTCCAACCATCAAAAATGCTTATTTAGTTATAAAAGACAATCTAATTGCAGGATTTGGTTCAATGGAAAACATTCCTGAAATAAAAGCCGATTCAACTATTGATGCAACTGGAAAAATGATTCTTCCCTCTTGGTGCGACAGCCATACACATATTGTATATGCTGGCAACAGAGAACAAGAATTTGTAGATAGAATAAATGGACTTTCTTACGAGGAAATCGCTAATCGCGGTGGTGGAATTCTAAATTCTGCAAAAAAGCTTAACGAAACCTCCGAAGAAGAAATATACAACCAATCCAAAGCCAGACTTGAAGAAGTTATGCGTTTAGGAACTGGAGCTGTCGAAATAAAATCAGGTTATGGACTTACTGTAGACGGCGAATTAAAAATGCTAAGAGTCATAAAAAAACTTGCCGAAAATTACCCAGTAACTATAAAAGCAACTTTTCTTGGCGCACATGCATTCCCTTTAGAATTTAAAGAAAACAAAAAAGGATACATCGATGAGATTATCCGCAAAATGCTGCCAGAAATTGCCAAAAACAAGCTAGCAGATTACGTAGATGTATTTTGTGAAACGGGTTACTTCTCTGTCGAAGAAACAGAACAAATTATGGAAGCAGGTATCCAAAACGGATTAATACCAAAAATCCATGTCAACCAGTTTAATTCTATAGGCGGTATACAAGCAAGCATTAAATACAAAGCCCTTTCTGTGGATCATCTCGAAATAATGAACCCAGAAGACATTCAAGCATTAAAAAACACCGAAACGATGCCTGTAGCTCTGCCATCGTGTTCTTATTTTCTGAGTATTCCATATACACCAGCAAGAGAAATAATAAAAGCAGGATTGCCAATTGCATTAGCTACAGATTACAACCCAGGCTCTACCCCATCCGGAAACATGAATTTTGTCGTTGCAACAGCATGCATCAAGATGAAAATGACTCCCGAAGAAGCAATTAATGCAGCTACAATAAATGGAGCTTATGCAATGGGAGTTTCAGATACCCATGGTACTATTACAGTAGGTAAAAAAGCTAACTTTATACTAACTAAACCTATTACCTCCTATTACCAATTGCCCTATGCTTTTGGTACTAATTTAATAGAAAGCGTTTTTATCGAAGGTGAAATTTTCGAATAATAAAATCGAAAACAGAAAAAAAAACACAAACTCTTATTTTAAAAGACTCTAAAATAGCTACTTAAATTAGGTAATCCCTAAATAAGTTACTATCTTCATCTTTTTAAAATAAGAGTTTTTTTTTCATGAATACATTAGGCCTCATTTTAGATTTATGCAAATTTAGTTTGAAACAAAAAGGTTTCAATACTAGCATAAACTGGGTTCCTAACACAAACGTTCCTATAACGTTTACAAATTCATTTAAACAAAAAATCTTCCCGAATTATTAAGCACCCGCGAGTGTGCTTAGTACATCCTATAAACTTTATTTTTTACAATCCCATTTCCAATACATTTTTGGATAATGCTACTCGCTATATAAAGTTTTATTTATATCCATAAATTTTAGGATCAAGGCTATTTTATACTATTTAAATAATTTTTAAAAAAAATAAGATCATGGCTAAGGTTAACAACATGAAAGCACCTTCAAAAGATTTAAAGGCGAAGAAACAAGAAAAAGCATTAAAAAAACTAGAAGATAGTCAGAATAAAAAACGAAAATCCAGATAAATAAACCTAAAGAAAAAGGGCAGCAAAACTAAGTTTTACTGCCCTTTTAATATTATTAAGTACTTTTTTATCTTAAAGTAAAGCTTGTTTTAGAAACCAACTCGTCATTATCAAAAACATTGATAAAGTAAGTTCCTTTTTCAAAGTTTTTACCAGGTAAATCTTCAGAAACATTTACTGATTTGTTTTCGTACTGAACTTTTGTAACAAAGCTATAAACTAACGATTTATCTCCAAAAGATTCTGTTTTTTTATCTCCTAAAACATTGTTTTTACTATCGATAACTTGTACATAATACGTTTTATCTCCAGATTTAGCAATTTGATTTTCAGCAATTGTAAAACTAATTTTTAATACATCAGCTCTACTAGCTTTATCAGTTTCAATTTGTTTTCCTGAGCTTCTTAATTTGTAAGCTGCAGTTTTTGTATTAAGGATAGATAATTTCGACCCTTTTTCAACAGTTTTAGCCAATTCTTCATTTTGACCAACTAATACTTCGTTGAATTTTTTAGATTCTCCTAAAACAACAATTGTGCTATCACGTTGAACTGTTAACACCCCATTTTGTTTTTTCAACTCATCATTTTCTGCAACTAAAACTTTCATTTTACCTTGCATAGCCTGAACCTGAGATCTGAATTTAGACACATCTCCTTTAGATTTATTCAAATCATCCATTAAAGTAACTACTTTGTCTCTTTCCTGAATTAACTCATCAGACATAGATGTATTCTCAGCAATTGCAGCATCATAAGTTGCTTTTAATTCCTGTAAATCCTTCATTACAGACTCTTTTTCTGTTAATGTAGTAGTAAGTTCAGTTTTCACAACATCAGAATCAGATGTCATTTTAAATATATACACTAAACTACCTACTAATAAAATTGCTAAAACTGCTATTACCGCTTTTAGACTTGAGTTGTTGTTCTTTTGATTTTCCATATTTAAATAATTTTTGTAAACAAATTTAATAATTAATATAAGCTAATAACGTAAGTTGCTACAAATATATTATTTTTGGAAAATATATTTTTTTTATGGAAAAACTAATCCCTTTTACTATTAACGACTTAGCTAAAGTTACAAATCACAGAAGTGGCGAAATAAAATTTGGCGAAAAAATGATAATAGTTCCCAAAGGTGCTGACACAATTGATTTTCTTAAAAATTGTGAAGCTAAGTATGTCCTTTTAGGAATTCCAGAAGACATTGGAATACGTGCCAACTACGGAAGACCTGGGGCTGCGTCTGCTTGGGATAGTGCCATAAAGAGTATTGCAAACATCCAACACAACCGTTTTTGCAAAGGAAATCACATTGTAGTTTTAGGTCAAATTGATGTAAAACAAGAGATGAAAGAAGTAGAACATCTTGACTTTAACGACATCGACGACCGATCAAAACTTAGCCAGTTGGTAGAGCGTGTAGACAAAGAAGTTTCGCATATTATATTTAACGTTATCAAAGCAGGAAAAATCCCAATTATCATAGGCGGAGGTCATAATAATGCTTACGGAAATATAAAAGGAACAGCACTTGCTCATGGAAAACCTATAAATGCAGTAAACTTTGATGCGCATTCAGATTTCAGAATTCTGGAAGGAAGACATAGCGGAAATGGTTTTTCATACGCTTACGAAGAAGGTTTCTTAAAAAAATACTTCATATTTGGATTACACGAAAATTACACCTCCAAAAGTGTACTCGATATTATTAAAAAAATTGAAGACAGAGTGCGTTACAATACGTACGACAGCGTAAAAATTAGAAAAGAAAAAGATTTTAATGCCGAAATGCAATTTGCTTTAGATTTTGTTAAAACAGATATCTTCGGAATCGAAATCGATTTGGATGCTATTCCAAATATTGCAAGTAGCGCTATGACCTTAAGTGGATTTTCGATTGAAGAACTACGCCAGTTTGTATCTTATTTTGGACAACATAAAAATGCTGCTTATTTGCATATTTGCGAAGGTGCTCCAGATTTAGGCGAAGAAAAAAACAATCATTTAATTGGAAAATTGATAGGCTATTTAGTTACCGATTTTATAAAATCTAACTTTGAAAAAATCGAAATAAAAAGCTCAATAACTAAATAAACGCATATTCAAATAAACGATTAAGCGAATAAACCTATCTTTGCACAGAATTTTAGTACTTAAAACTAAATTCTTAATACCGAAAATATGTTATTCGAAGACTTATCACTTTCTAAAAGTATACAAAAAGCCGTATTTGAAGAAGGCTATACAAACCCTACTCCTATCCAAGAACAATCTATTCCGATTGTACTAGCTGGAAGAGATTTAATTGGGTGTGCCCAAACAGGTACTGGAAAAACTGGAGCATTTGCTATTCCTATCATACATCAATTACACAGAATTGTAGGTTCATCTAAAAAAGCCAAAGTAATCCGTGCACTTATAGTTACACCTACAAGAGAATTAGCGGTACAAATTGGGCAAAGTTTTGAAACTTATGCAAAATATACCAACTTAACTCAACTTACAATATTTGGTGGAGTATCACAAAATCCGCAAGTAGATACCCTTAAAAAAGGTGTAGATATTCTTGTGGCAACACCAGGAAGATTACTTGACTTACAAAAACAAGGATTTATAGATTTAGATCATTTACATGTTTTAGTATTAGATGAAGCAGATCAAATGCTGGATATGGGTTTTATAAACGATGTAAAAAAGATTGTAAAACTTACTCCAAAAAACAGACAAACCTTATTGTTCTCGGCTACAATGCCAATTGCAATTCGTGAACTAGCTGAAATGTTCTTGCAAGACCCAGCAAAAGTCGAAGTTTCGCCTGTATCATCTACAGCCGAAAATGTAGAACAACGTGTTTATTTTGTTGAAAAAACAGAAAAAAGAAACCTTTTATATCATTTGATAAAAAATGAAGACTTATCAAATGTTTTGGTTTTCTCAAGAACAAAACATGGAGCTGATAATGTTGTAAAAGCACTTAGAAAAAACAATATCGCTGCCGAAGCAATTCACGGTGATAAATCTCAAAACGCAAGACAACGTGTTCTTGATGCCTTTAAGAACAAAGAAGTTGGAGTTCTTGTAGCTACAGATATTGCTGCACGTGGTATTGATATTGATCAATTGCCATTTGTTATTAATTTTGATTTACCAAATATTCCAGAAACGTATGTACACCGAATCGGTAGAACGGGACGTGCTGGAAACGGAGGAATTGCAATTTCTTTTTGTAGTAAAGACGAACATGGATATTGGAAAGATATACAAAAACTAATAAAAGTTGATGTAAAAACGATAAGTGATCATCCGTACCAATGGCATGCAGGAAGCCCTGAAGCGGCAGCGGCAGCAAAGCCTAAAAATTCAAACCGAAGTGGCGGAGCGCACAAATCAAGAAAATCAGACGCATCTAAGCAAAACAAAAAACGTTGGTATTAATCTTATCGCGTAAACATACAGAGTTAAACCCGAACTCATAATTATCAGTAATTAGCGAAATTCGTGTTTAAAATCAATCAGATTCAAACGTTGGTACTATAGCCAACGTTTTCTGTTTCTACAATAAGGCAATTTATAATTTTGAATAATTTTACAGATTCAAAAGGCTTTATTATAATATCATTTATCCCTGCAGAAATAGCTTCATCGGTAATCTCATCTTTATCAAAAGCAGTTAATGCCACAATAGGCGTTTTTATGCCTTTTAAGCGTATTTTTCTAGTTGTTTCAAATCCATTCATCATTGGCATATTAATATCCATTAAAACAACGTCAAAAGATTCCGTATCTAATATCTCCAAAGCTGCAAACCCATCATCAACAACAGTACAGCTATAATTATTTTTTTCGATAATCTTTTTAGTCACAAGCTGGTTTATTCGATTATCCTCAACAACCAAAACTCTGAACACTTGATTAGAGGTTAGATCAACCTGAATTTCATTAATTATACTTTTTGTTTTCTCTGGATCATATTCAAAAGCTATAGTAAATGTAAATGTAGTTCCTTCCCCAACATTACTTTCTAACGAGATTGAACTACCAAACAATCCTAATAATCGTTTTACAATAGTCAACCCTAAACCAGTTCCTTGATAATCTTGTTCATTACGACCAACCTGAACAAATTTCTCAAAAATCTTATCCTGATCAACAACGGCAATTCCCATTCCGGTATCTTTTACCTGAAACTCTATAAAATGTGCCTTTCCTGCAACTTTAACTAGATTTGCAATAATAAATACTTCTCCTTTTTTAGTAAATTTTAAAGCATTACTTACCAAATTCATTAATATCTGAGCAAGCCTTAATTTATCACCAATTAAATACTCAGGAATATCCGAATCGATAATTACAGTAATATGATTATTGTTTTTTTGTGATAAAAAAGACAATGAGTTCTTAATCATATTAATCTCATCAGATATATTAAAAGTCAAACTTTCCAGAACAACTTTATTTTCTTCAATTTTATTAATTTGCAAAATATCGTTAACCAGAGACAATAAATATCTAGCCGAGAATTTTAAAGAACTTAAATGTGGGCTTCTGGCTAATTCCTTATGTTCCTCCAGCAGCATATTAGTTATCCCTACAACACCATACAGTGGCGTTCGTAATTCGTGACTTATTGTAGATATAAATTGAGTTTTAAGAACCGAAGCCTCTTCAGCCTGTTCCTTAGCTTTTATTAATTCCTCATTTGTAAACAATAACTGTGCATTAGTTCTCTTTTTAAAAACAACATTTTTATATAATGTAACTATCAGAATAAGAAAAATACAAGAGGTTAAAACAAATAACAAAACGATAATCCTGGACTTCCTTAAATCCTGATACTGAACACCTTTTTCAATTTCAATTTTACCAATTTGTCTTTTATACTCATCCAATTCTAGATTAAAACCAGCCTTTTCAGCACTTTTTAATTTACGCTCATTATAAAGGTTTTCTTTAACCGCATTGTGCTTAATAATATTTTGATAAGCTTGTTTATGATCCCCAATTTTATTCAAAAACTTAGAATATTCAAGATAAGAATACAATAAATCAGATTTTTCCATTCCTGCTTGCCCCTCTTTAATTGCCCGAATAAAATATGCTGCAGCTTTAGCTTTATCTTCGATATGAGAATAATACATTCCGTTAAGCAAATTAAACGCTACAATTGTAGATTCGTTAAGATGATTGCTATGATGTTCATTTATATATTTAAAATAAGGCAAGGCCAATGAAAACTCACCAATATCAAAATACGCCCAGGTAATATTTAAGTTAATCAAATAAACAAGCGAGCTATCTTTCTCTTTCTTACTGTAATCAAGGGATTTTTTATAATACTCTATTCCTTTTTCATATTGCTTTTTTTCAAAACAATACATATTACCTAAGTTATTGTTTATTCTGTTTTTTAAGATGTTATTGGTAGTTTTATTGGCAAAGGATAATGCCTTTTTATAGTAGAATATTGCTTTGTCAAATTCCGAAAACTCGTTATAATTTGCAGCAATGATATTATATGAAACAGCTATTAGGTTATTATTTTTAGCTATTAATGCTTGTTGTAAAACTATTCTGGAAACAATTAATGATTTTTCAAAATCAGATTCTTTTAGATATTTTAGTGCCTTATCAGCTGTTCTTGTGATATCTTGTTCTGTTGGCAACTCTGTCTTAGCAATTACAGGCTTCACAACGCAAATCATCAAAAATAGCGATAAAATAATCCGAATATTAAACATAAATTAACTATAGTTTCATCAAATATACATTTAAAAACAAAAAAGGAGTTGTATTTTATAAATAAAATACAACTCCTTATAATATATTTTGAATAAAAAAGAATACAAGCTACTCTTACAAATAGTACTCTTTTTAAACTATCTCACTATTAAGAATTTCTCTCTTAACTATTAGAATCTACTGCATCAAAATTAATCTCTTTGTCAGCTTCCCATTTTCCTACTACCGATGTAGCAAGTGCATTACCTAATACGTTTGTAGCACTACGGAACATATCACAAAAATGGTCAATTGGCAAGATTATAGCAATACCCTCAATAGGAATGTCAAACATACCACAGGTTGCAGCAACAACAACCAAACTGGCTCTTGGCACACCTGCAATACCTTTACTAGTTAACATTAAAACCAAAAGCATTACCATTTGAGTTCCTATATCTAAATGTACACCATAGAACTGTGCTATAAAAATACTTGCAAAAGTCATGTACATCATACTACCATCCAGATTAAAAGAATAACCTAATGGCAACATAAATGATACAATTTTATCTTTTACACCAAATTCTTCCAGCTCTTCTGTTAATTTAGGAAACACAGCCTCACTACTTGTTGTTCCAAAAGCAATAGCAACAGGTCCCATAATACGTCTTAACAATTCAGTCATTCTTCCTTTAAGGAAAATATAACCTACAACAATTAAAACAACCCATAAAGTACTAATCCCTATTAAAAACGAACCGAAAAATTTAAAATATGTGATTAATAATTCTTCAGCATCTCTTACAGCAAATACACCTGCAATGGCTCCGAAAACCCCAATTGGAGCGAAGTTCATTACATAGTTTACCATTTTAAGAACAATGTGCGACATTTTATCCAGCGCATTAATAACTGGTTTTACAGTAGTTCCTAATGAAGCTGCTGCTAATCCGAAGAAAATTGAGAATATTACAATTTGTAAAATCTCATTTGTAGCCATTGCTTCAAAAATACTCTTAGGTACAATATGTGCAATAAAATTCTCAAACGACAACGATTGCGTTTTCCCTGTTACCTCAGTTGCAGCCGACATATCTACGTGGTCTAATTTTAAACCCACTCCTGGTTGCAAAATATTTATATAGAACAAACCAATCAATAATGATATAAAAGAGGCTGTAAAAAACCAAGCCAATGCTTTTCCTCCAATTCTACCTACTGTTTTTATATCTCCCAATTTAGCAATACCAACTACCAAAGTGGTAAATACTAAAGGTGAAATAATCATTTGAACCAAACGAATAAAGATAGTAGCTAACATCTTTATCTTATTACTAAACTCTACTGCCGCATCATGCGAAATATAATTATGCAATATAATCCCCAGTGTTGCACCAAGAAACATTGCAATAAGAATTTGCCCAGTTAAGCCTCTGAAAAAAGATGTTTTTTTGATTTCTGTATTATTGTTCATCAAGTGTTTTTTGTATTATTAATTAAATATAAGACGCTCGCCTGTCTTACGTATCTCTCTAATATGTTTTATTTATCAAATGGAAATCTGCAAGAACTATTGCAGCCATAGCTTCTACAATTGGTACAGCACGAGGAACAACACATGGATCATGGCGTCCTTTACCAGTCATAGGAGTAATATTTCCTTTGTTATCTAATGAATCCTGTGTTTGCATAATTGTTGCAACAGGTTTAAAGGCAACTCTAAAATAGATATCCATTCCGTTACTAATTCCACCCTGGATCCCTCCCGAAAGATTTGTCTTAGTAGTTCCGTCAGGATTATATAAATCGTTATGCTCGCTTCCTTTCATTTCAGAACCCGAAAAACCACTTCCATATTCAAAACCTTTTACAGCATTGATAGAAAGCATTGCTTTTCCTAATTCGGCATGTAATTTATCAAAAACAGGCTCACCTAAACCTACAGGCACGTTTTGAATCACGCAAGACACAACCCCACCTACAGTATCACCTTGTTTTCTTATATCTCTAATATATTCTTCCATAGTCGCTGCAGCAGCTTCATCCGGACAACGCACAGGATTACTTTCTGTTTTAGAAAAATCTAATTCCTGATAAGGAGTATTTAAATGAATTGGTCCTACAGACGAAACGTAGGCATTGATTTTAATAGTAGGTAACATTTGTTTCGCAATCGCTCCAGCAACAACTCTACTGGCAGTTTCGCGGGCAGAGCTACGACCTCCCCCACGGTAATCACGAAAACCGTATTTTTTATCATAAACATAGTCAGCATGACTAGGTCTGTAATTATCTTTTATATGAGAATAATCGTCTGATTTTTGATTTGTATTCGGAATAATAAAACCAATTGGAGTACCAGTGGTTTTTCCTTCAAAAACTCCAGATAAAAATTGTACATCATCTGGCTCCTTCCGTTGGGTTACTATTGCAGATTGCCCAGGTTTTCTTCTTGACATCTCAAACTGTATTGCTTCTAGATCTAATGTTATTCCTGATGGACAACCATCAATAATTCCGCCTAAAGCTTCCCCATGCGATTCTCCAAATGTTGTAATTTTAAATAGTGTTCCGTAGCTATTTCCCGCCATTGTAATTAGTTTTGAGCAAATGTAAGTTTTATGAATTAAATTAAAAAATTTTAAATTGGTATTATTATCTAAAGGTTAATTTGCATTATCATCACGATTTCTTAAAATTGAAGAACAATTGATAACTATTTATTAAAAACAAATCGGCAGCAGATTCTTTAAATTTGTTAAACACCAAATCAAAACCAATTGAAAAAAAGAAATGTTGAAGTTGTAGTAATATCAGATGTTCATTTAGGAACTTACGGAAGCCATGCCAAAGAACTAAGCAACTACCTATCAAGCATTAAACCAAAAATTTTAGTATTAAATGGCGACATAATTGATGCATGGCAATTTAGGAGATCTTACTTTCCAAAATCCCATTTAAAGGTAATTCAGAAAATTATCGGCTTTGCTTCCAAAGGAACTAAAGTGTATTATGTAACAGGTAATCACGATGAAATCCTAAGAAAATTCAGCGAAATGACTATGGGAAGTTTTGCCTTAGTCGATAAATTAATCTTAGAATTAGATGATAAAAAAGCCTGGATTTTTCACGGAGACGTATTTGATGCCTCTGTACAACACTCTAAATGGATTGCAAAACTAGGCGGAATAGGTTATGATTACCTAATTTTAACCAATCGATTCATAAACTGGTGCTTATCTAAGATTGACAGAGAACCTTATTCTTTTTCTAAAAAAATTAAAGCCAGCGTAAAAAAAGCTGTTAAACATATATCCGATTTTGAAACAACTGCAACAGATTTAGCCATCGAAAAAAAATACGATTACGTAATTTGTGGACACATTCATGAACCAAAAATTGAAAGAAAAGAAAACAAAAACGGATCAACACTTTATCTAAATTCTGGAGATTGGATAGAAAACTTAACCGCATTAGAATACCATAAAAAGCGATGGAAATTATTTCATTATTCTCAAATGAATTTCTCTGAAGAAGAAAACCTTTTCGAAATGGAAGATAGTTTAAGTAGCCAATTAATGACCTCACGCTTTATCCCTAAATAATTTCATCCTGATTTGCATCAAGTATGATTCAGCAAAGCAAAAATGTGAATTATGAAACATTTAATATAATTTCTATAATTTTAACATTTTGTTTATACAATAACTTTGTCTGAATAAATACTTACTTATGAAAAAAATAATTTTGTCAGCTATCATGTTGCTAGGATTAGCATTTACAGCACAAGCACAAGACATTTCTAAAAATGCGCTTGGATTGCGTTTAGGGGATAACCACGGATTTGGAGGAGAGATTTCTTACCAGAGGGCATTATCTAAAAATAATAGAATTGAAGCCGATTTAGGTTGGAGAAATAGCAACGATGTAGATGCTTTTAAATTAGTAGGGCTATACCAATGGGTATGGAACATAGACCAAGGTTTTAACTGGTACGCAGGTGTCGGTGGTGGTATTGGCAGCTGGGATCATGATTACCATGGCTATAGTGACAGTGGAACTTTCGTATTTGCAGCTGGAGATATAGGTATCGAGTACGGATTTAAAGAAGTGCCAATTTTACTTTCACTAGATGCAAGACCAGAAATTGGTTCTGGATATTACGATGATGATAATTTTGGATTTGATATCGGATTAGGAATCAAATTTCAATTTTAATAAATGTATTTATAAAAAATCCTGTCATTAAGTATGACAGGATTTTTTTTTATTTAATGATAATTTCTTTTTTCGAATTTATTTTTACCACCGCATAAGGATAAGTAATAACTTGCATTACCATACTATCAGGCGCAGGAGCAGTTTCTTTAACAGTTATAATAATATTTTTATCTGTTTCTTCTACTTTTTCAACTCCTATAGAATAACCTCCAGTATTTTTCTCTCCCATATTCAGGACAATATAATTTGCCTTTTTTATATCGTCTTCTTTTATTTTTCCTTTTAAGCTCTCATCGCTGGTCAACATCTTGATTTCATTAGGTTCGCTCAATATTTCAAAAAAATGAATATTTCCACCACCATCACTTTGCTGAGTCAAAACTTCATACAAAGCAGTATTTTTATCTCCAGATTTTGTTGCCCCACAAGAAATTACAAGAACCGAAACAAATAAGACTAGTATTTTTTTCATTGTTAACTTTTTAAATTAATATTTTACTGTACTCCTTTGTGATCTTTATAATCATTAATCGCTTTTTGATATAATGCTTCATACTTTGGCAAAATATTCTTAATATCAAATTTCTTTGCAACCTCCAGAGCATTCGCTTTAAACACATTTAAAGTCGCATCATCCTTAAGAATCTTAAGAGCGTTCACAGCCATTTCTTCAACATTACCTACATCGCTTAAATACCCCGAATAACCATCAAAGTTTACCTCAGGCAAACCACCCGAGTTACTAGAAATTACAGGAACACTACAAGACATTGCTTCAAGCGCTGCCAAACCAAAACTCTCTGTTTCAGACGGTAATAAAAATAAATCCGTAAAACACAAGATTTTATCTATTTCGTTACTATTCCCAAAAAAGATTACTTTATCATAAATCCCTAATTCCTGGCATAAAATCTCGGCTTTCTCCTTTTCAGGCCCATCACCTACCATCATTAATTTTGCAGGAATCTCTTTTTGGATATTATAAAAAATCTTGATAATATCCGGGATTCTTTTTACTTTTCTAAAATTACTAATGTGTGTAATAATACGTTCGTTTTCCTTTGCCATAACATAACGATGACAAGGAGCGTCAGGATCTTTTTTAACCTTATCCAGTTCGATAAAATTAGGAATCACCTTTATCTTATTCTTAATATTGAATAATTTTAATGTATCATCTTTCAAACTCTGAGAAACCGAAGTCACATAATCTGATTTGTTAATACTAAAAGTTACTGCAGGTTTATAAAACGGATGATTCCCAACCAAGGTAATATCCGTTCCGTGAAGCGTTGTAATCATCGGGATATGAATTCCTTCATTTTTAAGCATTTGCTTGGCCATATAGCCTGCATACGCATGAGGAATTGCATAATGTACATGAAGCAACTCAATCTTATATAACTTCACCATGTCTACCAATTTGCTTGACAAAGCCAACTCATACGGTTGGTAATGAAACAAAGGATATTCAGGAACATTTACTTCGTGATAATGTACGTTAGGATTCAAAAGTGCCAACCGAACAGGCTGACTATAAGTTATAAAGTGAATTTCGTGACCACGTCTTGCTAATTCAAGACCGAGCTCTGTTGCTACAACCCCGCTCCCACCAAAAGTAGGATAACAAACTATTGCTATTTTCATGTATTAATTTTAGTCTTACGAAAGTACTTAAAATTAGTGTTGAATTGAAATTTTAGAATGTTAATAATATTCAATCATTAGAGTTTAAAATTTTCAGAAGCAGTAGTTTTCATTCCTAAAAGAACCATCTGTCCCGCTGTCCACTATATCTTTTTTAGTCAAAAAAAAGACTAAAAAAGGATATCATTCCCATCGGGGCTAAATTAGAAGATTAGTTTTCATAAGACAATATCACTCAACAACCTTTGTCAAAGTTTTAAAACTTTGACAAAGGTCTCCAGACGATATAAACCAAGCTAATAGCGCGATAAACTATTGCAAAACAAATAACACATTACAAACATTGCCAACGGTTTCAACCGTTGGAGCACAATGTATTATCACAATCCGTATCACATGGTTGAAACCGTGAGCTATAATCAAAATGCAATAGAGCAAAAAAAAAGGCATAAAATCTAAATTTTATGCCTTTTGTAATTTATCTATAATAAAGATTTAAAAGAATCTACTATGCCAGCTATCTGCTGCTGGAACTTCCCAAGATTCATTAAATTCTTCAATATTGTTTACCAAATTATTAAAAACGATAGTGTTTTCAGTAACTGCTTTATCCTTCACCATTTTCTTAAAATCAATCAATGGCTTGTGAGCAATATGTTCTCCTAATTTAAAAGTAACATTCATCTTATCCAGCAAGTCTACATTGTATTTTTTCTCAAGACTTTGGATAAACTCTACCGATGAATCGATAGAACATCCTGTTGCAGCTTGCACATCCTGATCTACAGCAATAATTATAAATCGGTTGTATTTAAGCAAGTATGATGATTCTAAACTAGTTCCGTGTGCTGCCCAAGATTCAAGGAAACCTTGTAAAGCAGTTTCGATTTCAGAAAATTCTTCGTCCGAGAACTTTCTATTGGATTGATAAATCCAAATCTTTGATTCTCCGGGTAAATTTTCAAAAGGAATATACATTTTTTTTTATTTTAGATTTTAAACAGTTTAAAGTTTCATGTTTAAAGTTCAAAACCTTAGAACCTCAGAACCTATGCAACTTTGAACCTTTTTTTTAAACTTTGAACCTTTCCTAAACTACAAATCCTGTGCATTAGCGATTAACTCGGCAATGTCCATTACTTTAGTTTCAGCTTCTTTTTCTTTATTTTTGATACCATCCGTTAGCATTGTATTACAAAACGGACAAGCAGCAGCAATAATATCTGGTTTTACTTCCAGAGCATCTTCAGTACGTAATACGTTTACTTCTTTGTTTCCTGGCTCAGCATCTTTAAACATTTGCGCTCCACCAGCTCCACAACATAATCCGTTTGCTTTAGAGCGTTTCATTTCGACCAACTCAATATCAAGTTTCTCAATTAATTCTCTTGGTGCTTCGTATATTTTATTAGCTCGTCCTAAATAACATGGATCATGAAACGTAATACGTTTTCCTTTAAACTGTCCGCCTTCAATGGTTAATCTACCATCATCCAGCAATGATTTTAAGAATTCTGTATGGTGTACAACTTCATATTTTCCACCAAGTTCAGGATACTCATTTTTTATTGTATTGAAACAATGCGGACAAGCGGTAACTATTTTTTTTGCTTCATATGCATTCAGAACTTCGATATTCATCATAGCTTGCATCTGAAACAAAAACTCATTTCCAGCACGTTTTGCAGGATCTCCAGTACAACTTTCTTCTGTACCAAGAACCGCAAAAGAAACATCTGCACGATTTAATATTCGCACAAACGCTTTTGTGATTTTTTTTGCTCTATCATCAAAACTTCCTGCACAACCTACCCAGAATAAAACTTCTGGTTGTTTTCCTTGGGCTAGCATTTCTGCCATTGTTGGCACAACTAAACTTTCTGACATGTTCTTTTTTTGTTTAATCGGTTAATCGTTAAGTGGGTAATTGTTATAAAACAAATCTACCTTCAAACTTTCACTAAAAACCGAAAAATTATTTTATTCTATTAATTAAACGAATTACCGATTAACCAATTAAACTTTTTTAATTTTCGTTTTTCCAGTTCAATCTATCTTGCTGATTGTACTGCCATGGTGCTCCATTATTTTCAATATTCGTCATCATTGCATTTAAAGGCATTGGTGCAGCGCTTTGCTCCATAACCAAGTAACGACGCATATCCATAATAATAGATAACGGACTAATATTTACAGGACACTCTTCTACACATGCATTACAAGATGTACAAGCCCATAATTCTTCCGGAGTGATATAATCATTTAATAAAGACTTATTATCTGGAACAAAAACTCCTTTATTAGCATCTATATTTTTTCCTACTTCTTCTAATCTATCTCTTGTATCCATCATAATTTTACGAGGAGACAATTTTTTTCCTGTTTGATTTGCAGGACAAGATGAAGTACAACGACCACATTCTGTACACGTATAAGCATTTAATAACTGAACCCAGTTTAAATCCTGAACATCACTTGCTCCAAATTTAGCTGGTGCAGCATTTTCATCTGCCGGAGGTGCCGCTGCAAATGGATCAGCGTTAGGATCCATCATTAATTTAACCTCTTTTGTAACCGATTCTAAATTATCAAATTGTCCTTCTGGTTTCAAATTAGCAAAATACGTATTTGGGAAAGCTAATAAAATGTGTAAATGTTTAGAGAAGTACAAGTAGTTCATAAAAATTAAGATACCTATAATATGCAACCACCAAAATACTTCAAACAACAATACAACCAATTCGTTTGACAATCCGTTAAACATTGGTGCTACAAACTGACTCACAGGAAAACTTCCTGCTTTATGAAAAACTCCTCCAGGAACATTTTGCAAATGAAAATCAGAAGCATTCATCAATAAAAACAATACCATCAAAACGACCTCAAAATACAAGATGTAATTTGCATCATTTTTAGGAAACCCGTTTAAATCTGGATTAATAAAACGCTTTAATCGAACAATATTTCTTCTTATCCAGAAAACCGATACTGCAACCAGAACTAATAATGCTAATATTTCAAAAGAAGCTATCAGTACATCATATACTGGTCCTAAATATGGCGCAAATACTCTGTGCGTACCAAATAAACCATCAATAATGATTTCGAGTAATTCAATATTTATAATTATAAAACCTACATAAACAACAATATGCAATACTCCTGCTATTGGTCTTTTTACCATTTTAGACTGACCAAGGGCAATCATAGCCATGTTTGTCCAACGTGCTTTTGGATTGTCTTTACGGTCTACATCTACTCCAAGCTTTATGTTTCGGATGATTTTTTTTACGCTAGACGCAAAAAAACCAAAACCAATTATAAGAAGAATGGCAAATAAAATATTATCTAAATAACTCATATCTTAAGCTTATTTTTTAGAAATCGAATCGTTTACTGGTGCTACGTATGGTTTGTTTTTCTTACCAAAAAGAGAAACATTTACATAACGTGTTGGCGACAAACGTACATCTTGTAACAACAACTCTAGTTCTTTAGATGTTGCTTGTAGGTTATTATAAAGCGCTTCGTCTTTTAGTAATTTACCCATTGTACCTTTACCTGAATTTAATCCATTCATTATACCATCAACTTTAGCCAATGTTTGGTTTAAATTTCTAACCGTTTTTCCTAGATCTGCTTTATTTAATGAATCTGATATTTTAGAAAAATTCCCAGAAACTTTATTAAAGTCAGTTACAATACCGTGAATTTGGTTTTTGTTATTATCTAAGATTGAATTTACACTAGCTGAAGCTTTATGAAATTGAGCCATAGTTTCGCTTAATTCTGCCAAAGTCTTTTTTAAATCTTCTTGCCCTTTTTGATCAAGAATATTGTTTAATCCAGAAACTAGTTTATCTATATTAACTAACATCTTCTCTACTTTATCCTGAACTGGAGCTAATTTATCTGCTAAACCTGCTGTTAAACCAAGTTTAGTAGTTCCTTTTAACATTTGCCCGTCTTCTGCTGGCTCTTTATCATTAAAGTTTGGAATGATTGAAATTTGTTTTCCTCCAATAAATCCAGGCTCATATATAGATGCAGTACTAGATTTAGAGATTGGAAAATCAGTTTTCAACTGTAATTCCACTAATAATTTTCCTGTAGCTTCGTTAATTTTTATACCGTTGATTTTTCCAATTGCTAAACCGTTAAGAGTAACAGGTGCAGATGTAGCTAAACCTTCTACATTGTCATATTCAACATAAAATGTTTTGTAGTTTGTAAAGAGGTCTTTGCCTTTTAGAAAGCTGTACCCCCAAATAAATAATAAAATTGATGCGATGACTAAAATAGCCGTTTTAATTTCTCTTGTTAGTTTCAAAATTGTAAGTGTTTGTACAAATTTAATATAAAAATATTGAACTTGTAATTATTATTTAAGCGAGTCTTGGATACTAATTTTTTCTCCATTTTTAAATGCAATCAAAAAAGCAGAGTCAAACCCCTTATCTTTTGCTTCTTGCAAATATTTTTTTGCTTGATTATAATCCGCTGTTTGCTGGTAGGTGTATTTATAAACATTATTCTCATATACTACAGAAACTCCAGATAATCCCTTAAAGTTAGATGGCGCCAATGGAGTCTTTTTTATACTAGCCAAAAGTTGTACCTTATATATAGAACCTGTTAAATTAGGTTTTACTGTATTTTTTTGAGCTGGTGCAGTATTTACATTTCTTACAGGTGTAGAATCTTTAACTGCATTTTCTATCATCTTAGTAGATGGTTTTTCATCAACAACATCGGCAGAACCAGTACCAAAATATTCTTTTTTATAACTGATAATAGCATCAGCAATTGCTTTTGCATATTCATTTTGTCCAGCATCAGAATTTAAAATATCTCCTTCTGTAGGATTAGAAATAAAACCTGTTTCTACCAAAACTCTTGGCATATATGCTTTATGAAGTACCATAAAAGGAGCTTGTTTTACTCCTCCATGACGTAATTTTTTCCCGAGAATATCAAAACCTTCTTCTATTTTACTTGCTAATGCAATACTATAATCTAAATATTCTTCTTGCATTAACGTCATTCCGATCATAGATTCTGGCGAATTAGGATCAAAACCTTCGTATTTACGTTTGTAATCTTTCTCTAAGGTAATAACGGAGTTCTCTTTTTTTGCCGCTTCAAGATTCGAAGCAATTTTATTCATACCCATAACATAGGTTTCTGTACCAAATGCAGCAGTATTTTTATTTGCATTACAATGTATAGACACAAAAATATTAGAATTTGCTCTATTAGCAATATTGGCTCTTTCGACCAAATCTATAAAAACATCCGTCTTACGAGTATAAATAACATCAACATTCGGATAAGACTCTAGTAATTTACCTACTTTTAAAACTATAGCCAAAGCAATATTTTTTTCAATTCTTCCGCTATAAACCGCTCCAAAGTCATGATCTCCGTGACCCGCATCCAGTGTTACTTTAAACACATTGGACTGACTATAAGCAGAAATCGATATTATAGTTAGAAATAAACTAAATATTACCCTAATTTTGCTAAATATATTCATAAATTTAAAAGTTAATTTTAATAAAACACAACTGTTATAATTTTTTCAATTGATTATTTTTGACAAAAAATTATATGTAAGTTTGACATGTCAAAAAACAAGCCATATTTTTACAAAAATAGTATTTAAACCTTTGCATACAAACTTATTTAATATCGTTTTATTATCATTTTTCCTAACGCTAGGATGCGGTAATCTATATTCTCAAGAAACAAACAAAAAAAAGAAAGCTGCAAGCGCTAATAAACAGCCAGATAGCATCAAAACTGCAACTATTGATACCATAAAGGTAGATAGTATAAAACCCAAAAAAGCTTTTTTGGATGGCAAAGTAAAATACAAAGCCAAAGATTACGCAAAGATTGATCAAAAGCGTAAACTTATCACCTTATATAATGAAGCTGAATTATATTATCAAGATGTCGAACTAAAATCGGGTATCATTGTTTTGGATTATGAAAAGAATGAAGTTTATGCAGGTCGATTAAAAGATTCTGCTGGAGTTTATACTCAATATCCAAATTTCAAACAAGGCGCAAGTGCTGTAGAACCCGATTCTATACGGTTTAACTTTAAAACCCAAAAAGCTTTAATTTGGAATTCGAGATCTGAACAAGGTGAATTTAGAATAAAAGCTGGTATCACGAAAAAAGAAAACGACTCTGTTTATTTCTTAAAAGGGGCTCGATTTACTACTGCAAAAGATGTAGATAATCCTGAATACTATTTCCAGACCAATAAAGTTAAATTTATTCCTGGAAAAAAAGTAATTACTGGTTTAACCAATATGGTAATTGCCGATGTACCTACTCCTATCGCCTTACCATTTGCCTATTTCCCGATGACAAACGAAAAAAGTGTTTCAGGTTTAATCCTTCCAAGTTATAATGACTCTAATACTCGAGGATTCTCATTACAAAATGGAGGTTATTATTTTGCTTTAAGCGATAATTACGACTTAACAGTCCTGGGAGATTATTACACCAACGGAAGTTATGCCATGCGATTTGAGTCGGCATATGCAAAAAGATATAAATATAGAGGTAATATTAATATTCGTTTTGAAAACCTGATATCTAGTGAAAGAGGATATCCAGATTACTCTAAACAAAACATCTACAACATTCAATGGTCACACTCTAAGGACACAAAAGCAAGTCCTAATTCAAGTTTCTCTGCTTCGGTGAATATGGGTAGTAGTAAATACTTTAAACAATCTATCAATCAGGCAAACATCGGGTCTAGCTTAAACAATACTTTAAGTTCATCTGTTTCTTACAGCAAAAACTTTAATACGTTACCACAAATACGTACATCGATAACTGCCACGCACTCGCAAAACACGCAAACGGAAGTTATTAATATGACGTTACCAACGCTTGAAGCAAGTGTAGACAGGATATATCCATTTGTTGGTAAAAATGGAGTTAAAAAAGGTTTTATCAAAAATATTAACTTTCAATATAACCTGAGTGGAAAAAATAGTATTGTAACAACTGATTCTTTATTTTTCAAACCTCAAATGTTTGATAATGCAAAAATTGGAGCTAAGCACAGCATTCCTATTAGTACCAACTTTAAAATATTTAAATATTTTAGTGCCAGTACAACTGCCAATTATCAGGAAGTATGGCAAACAAAAACTGTCGAAAAACATTACGATACTGACCAAAGTAAAGTAGTAGAAAATGTTGTAAATGGTTTTGATGCCTATAGAACCTACTCTTTTAGTTCTAGTCTTGGTACAACAATATACGGTACTTTTAATTTTGGCGAGGACAAAAAGATAAAATCGATACGCCACGTAATGCGTCCGTCTGTTTCTTACGGATACACACCAAGTTTCGAGAAATATTACGATACTTATGCTACTGATGCTACTGGTACTATAACTAAAGAATATAGCCGCTTTGAGGGAGGTATTTTTGGTGCTCCGGGTAATGCTAATTCTAATATTATAGGATTTGATTTAAGTAATACTTTTGAAGCTAAAGTTACAGACAGAGACAGCACAAAAACAGAACCTAAAAAAATAATGCTGCTTAACAATTTAAACTTCTCTACGAGTTATAATTTTAATGCCGATGGTATAAACTCATTTGCATGGCAACCTGTTAGAGTTAGTGGAGGAACACAACTTCTTCAAGACAAAATGAATGTCAATTTTGGAGCAACTTTAAACCCATATGCAATTGACAATTCCGGGAGACAAATAAATAAATTCAATATTGATAACGGAGGAAGTTTATTCCGAATGACGAGTGCCAATATGACTTTAAACTATTCTATCTCAAATAAGGACAAGGATAAAAAGAAGAAGGACGAGAACAAGCAAAGTGAAAGAAATGGTGGTCGTGAGGATGACTTGTTTGGAACAAATACCGACTTAAATGATCAACGTAAAAGTCAGTTTGATGGATCTGAAGAAGATGATAATGCAATAACTGAATTCTTTAATGCAAAACTTCCTTGGGATATGACACTTGCTTATTCCTTAACTTATGGGAATACTGCCAGAGAAAATAAAATCATCGGAAACTCTATAATGATTTCTGCTAACATGGACATTACCCCTAAATGGAAAGGTGGTATATCTACAGGATATGATTTTGTACAAAAAGGAGTTACTTTTACCCAACTTCGTTTTGAAAGAGATTTATTAAGCTGGAGAATGGATTTTAACTGGACTCCACTAGGTACAAATTCTAACTGGAATTTCTTTATCGGGATAAAATCGGGTGTTCTTAGTGATATCAAATGGAACAAAAGAAGTACTAATAACAGATAATATTATCTTGTTACAAACAAAAATACATTTAATTTAAATTGAGATAATCATGAAAAAAATCATTTTTACCGAAAATGCACCAGCTCCAATTGGACCATATAACCAAGCTGTTTTAAAAAACGATACTCTTTATGCTTCTGGTCAAATTGCTATTAATCCTCAAACTGGAGAATTAGTAACAGATAACATTCTTGATGAGACAAAACAAGTAATGGAAAACATAGCTGCAATTTTAAAAGCTGCAGATATGACATTTGAACACATAGTAAAAGCAACCATTTTTATTATGGACATGAATAATTTCGCTGCAATAAACGGCGTATACGGAGCTTATTTTGACGAAAAAACAGCACCTGCGCGCGAAACTGTTCAAGTAGCTTGCTTACCTAAAAATGTAAATGTAGAGATTTCTATAATTGCAATACGATAGCATTAAGTAGTAATTGTGCCGAGGCTTCATTTGTAGCCAACGGCACATTATGTACATCACATACCCGCACTAGCATATTAATATCTACACCATGTGCATGGCTTGCTAGTGGATCTTTAAAAAAGAGAACTATCTGAATTTTACCTTCTGCTACTTTTGCAGCAATTTGAGCATTACCTCCCATAGGTCCAGGAAGCATTTTAACTACTTTAAAGCCTGAATTCTCAACATTCCTTCCTAATATTCCTGTTGCTATAAGCTTCATTCTTTCATCCTGCAAAATGATTCTATTTTTATCTAAAAACTGAACCATGTCTGCTTTCTTCTTATCATGAGCAATAATCGCAATTACTATATATTTTTTCATGAATTAACACTAAATTTAGTATCAAATTTACGCAAAAAAAGACAGCTAAAAGTCTAAATTAATAAATACCAATCGATTACACAAAACAAGAAACAAAAAAACCGTTTCAAATAATTGAAACGGTTTTTATATATTTTTAATATCTTGATATTTATAATTGCAAAGCGATGGCATTTAATAATAACTGTGCAGATGCTTCATTAGTTGCCAATGGTACATTATGTACATCGCAAACACGGATTAACATATTAATATCGACCTCATGGGCATGGCTTGCAAGTGGATCTTTAAAAAAGAAAACCATTTGCGTTTTACCCTCTGCTACTCTTGCAGCAATTTGAGCATCACCTCCCATAGGACCAGAAAGCATTCTTCGAGCTTTAAAGCCAGCGTTTATAGCCTTGCTTCCTGTAGTTCCGGTAGCGATAAGTTTAATGTTTTCCTGAAGTAAGAGAGTTTTATTTTTATTCAAAAACTGAACCATATCTGCTTTCTTTCCATCGTGAGCAATAATAGCAATCTCCATACTTTTCATGTATCTTATTTATTAGAAATATGATATGCGATAAGTCCATCGATTGGACGTCTCAAAACATTACCTAATTGCAATTCATATTTATCAAAAGTTTCTTGTAACTCATCTTTCAAATAATAAGCAATAGAACCCACAAAATGAACTGGAACTTCTTTACAATTATCAAATTGTTTGATGTAATTCTTAACAAATGATTTCATCCCTTTAAAGATGATTTTTCTACAAAATTCTGAATCTTTATGTTTGATTAAGAACTTTGCAAAAGTTGCCAAATAAGCATTTGGATTTGGCTCTTTATATAATTTATTTTTAATAAAATCTGGATCCATGTTGTATTCTTTTGCAAATTCAACTGCTAAATCCTGAGGCATTTTATTAAAGTAATATTTTCTAATTAATTCTTTTCCAAAAACATTACCACTACAATCGTCCATTGCAATGTATCCTAATGATTGTACTTTTTGGAATAATTCTTTACCATCAAAATAACTACAGTTAGATCCTGTTCCTAAAATACTAACAATTGCTTTCTCTCCTCTTGGGGTAGTAGCATATACTGCTGCATACGTATCTTCATGAACATCTACGATTGCATTAACGAAATATTCCTGAAAAATTTGTGATAGAGCGATTTTCATTCTATCTGTACCACAACCTGCTCCATAAAAGAACAAATGTGTAGCTGTATTTTTATTCTGTAAAATATCAAAACGATCATTTAATCGGGTTACGATTTCATCTCCATTAAGAATTTCAGGATTTAATCCTAAGGTTTGTGTTGTGAATAATATCTTGCCATTATCATCAATTGCTATCCAATCTGCTTTAGTAGATCCACTATCAACTATTAATTTCATTTTATTTTATTTAGTTTTCGGTTTAGTTTTTCATCTTACAATATTAAGTGTAATTATTTACATTATTGGAGAGTCAAACAAAATAATAAAAATCCCGCTATCTATTCAATAACGGGATTTTGAAATGTATATAAAATTATTTAAGACCTGCGATATGCACAGATAAATCAATTAATTTGCTAGAGTATCCGTACTCATTATCATACCAAGATACAATCTTGAAGAAAGTTGAATTTAAACCAATTCCTGCATTAGCATCAATGATAGAAGTTCTTTTGTCAGAAATAAAATCTTGAGATACAACTAAGTCTTCAGTATATCCTAAAATACCTTTCATTGTAGTTTCAGAAGCTTTCTTTAAAACAGCCATAATTTCTTCATAAGAAGTTTCTTTAGCTACTTTTACAGTTAAATCTACTACAGAAACGTCAGCAGTAGGAACACGGAAAGACATTCCAGTTAATTTTCCATTTAAAGATGGAATTACTTTTCCAACAGCTTTAGCAGCTCCAGTAGAAGAAGGGATGATGTTTATGCTAGCAGCACGTCCACCTCTCCAGTCTTTTCTAGAAGGACCATCAGCAGTCATTTGAGTTGAAGTTGTTGCGTGAACAGTTGTCATTAAAGCTTCAACAATTTCGAAATTATCGTGAATTACTTTAGCTAAAGGAGCTAAACAGTTTGTAGTACAAGATGCGTTAGAAACTACTAAATCAGAAGCTTTTGCAGTTTCATGATTTACTCCCATTACAAACATTGGAGCATCTGCAGATGGAGCAGAAATAATTACTTTTTTAGCACCACCTTTAATGTGCTCATTTGCAGTTTCGATAGTTGTGAAAATACCAGTACATTCAGCAACTACATCAACATCAACTTCATTCCATTTTAAGTCAGCTGGATTTCTTTCTGCAGTGATACGGATGTTTCTTCCGTTTACAAAAAGTTTTCCTTCTTTTACTTCTACAGTTCCGTCAAAACGACCGTGTACTGAATCATATTTTAATAAATAAGCTAAGTGATCAACATCTAATAAATCATTGATTGCTACAACCTCTACATTATCTCTATTGAAAGATTCTCTGAAAACAATTCTTCCAATTCTTCCAAATCCGTTTATTCCTAATTTTACTTTTGACATTTTACTAAATTTTTATTTATTTTTTGTTATTCTACTTATTTTCAAAGTCTAATTTCCTCACAATAAACTTCAATTTTTTTATTCTATATTTTTATGTTGACATGATCTCAGAAACGCGTAGCAATTCTCTATCTATTTCAGATTTACCTTTAATTGCTTGTTCCAAAGGCGTTAAAGTAACTTTGTCATTTTGTAAACCAACCATATAATTTGATTTTCCTTCAAGTAAAGATTCTACCGCTTTTACACCTAATCTACTTGCAAGAACACGATCAAAACAAGAAGGAGAACCTCCACGTTGCATGTGTCCTAAAACAGAAACTCTAACATCATATTCAGGTAAGTTAGCCTCTACATAATCTTTTAGTTCAAATACGTTTTTACCGATTTTATCTCCTTCGGCAATAACAACAATACTTGATGATTTTCCAGATGCTTTACTTTTTTGAAGTGATTCTAATAATCTATCTAAACCTAAATCTTCTTCTGGAATAAGAATTTCTTCTGCTCCAGCTCCGATTCCTGCATTTAGAGCAATATGACCTGCATCTCTACCCATTACCTCTACAAAAAACAGACGGTTATGAGAACTCGCAGTATCACGTATTTTATCAATACAATCTACAACAGTATTTAGTGCCGTATCGTACCCTAAAGTATGACTCGTACCAAAAATATCATTATCTATAGTTCCTGGGATTCCCATTACTGGGAAATTATATTCAGAGTTAAATAATAGGCCTCCGGTAAAGCTACCATCTCCTCCTATTACAACCAAAGCGTCGATTCCTGCTTTTACAAGATTCTCATGAGCTTTTTTTCTTCCTTCTGGAGTTTTAAATTCTAATGAACGAGCCGATTTTAAAATCGTCCCTCCTTTATTCACAATATTATTTACACTTCGAGGTCCCATTTCTTTGAAGTCACCTTCAATCATTCCTTGATATCCTCTATAAATTCCGATACATTCGATGTTATGATAAGCACAAGTTCGAACTACTGATCGAATGGCTGCATTCATTCCTGGTGAATCTCCTCCTGATGTAAGAACACCAACTTTTTTTATTGTTTTTGGCATTATTTAAGTATTAAAGTGTAAAATTAGCAAACATTCACCACTATTTGGGCTATATTTATAATAAGTTAATAAAATATGTTAAATTCAAACGTTTTCGTTAATAAGTTTTCGGATAGTAAAAAAAATCAATAAAATAAAAAAAGACATTTATTTTAATTGATAATTTAAAAATAACAATATACGGTTGAAGTGTTACAAAAAATGAGATGTAACTAAACTGAAAGATAAGGAAATTGTAAGGCTAAAAAAAAATCATTAACAAAACTAAAACACATTAGTAACTTAAAGTGTGTTAATCTTCTTCAGGAATATATCCCTGATCATTAGTTTTTACCTTTTCTTTTTCCTTTTTATTATTCTTTTTTGACTTTGAGAAATCAATATAATCTGGATTTATAGCAGAATCCGGAACATCATTATTCTGGTTCGAAGTTTTAATCGCACGTTCTAGTTTATGGTCTTTAAAGATTTTATTTACCAACTCTCTGAAAGTATCAAAATCTACTTCATAAGAAACCCCTATACCTTGTGTATAACCAACTCCCTGACCTATATAATTAATATCGTTTTCTCGGTTAAATAAACGCAAGTTCATACTTCCGTCTTCATTAACTCTGTATTGCACCTCTACGTCGCCCACAATTGCCGATTCGTTGATACCTCCTACAGGTACTCCTACTTTACCGTTTATGGTAATTCTCTCATTGATCTGAGATGAAATTGTCGCTGCAAATTGACCATCGGCTTCCTGACCAAGTCGTCTGTCGGCAGAGGTATATGTAAAACCAATATCTATCTTATCACTATCAGAATGAATTATCCCTCCCAATAAGTTGGTGGCTGTTTCGAATAAACTACTAGAAAAATCAGATTGACTCACTCCCTCAGGGCTTAAGAATCCTCCTGAAGACAGCAAATAAAGTGCTTGTGTTTGTCGCACATCTTTATCGACTAACTTATACTGTATTTCAGACTTTAATACATTACTTACCGTTGGGAACTCAATATTAAAATCTGGCTCTGGGCTCGTTAAATCTCCTCGAATACCAATAACTACCTCTACAGGTACTTTTTTGCTAAATGAAGAGTTCTCTAATAATACTGCAGGATTTGCAGATGTTTTATAAACTGCTTCAAGATTTAACTGCGCTTTCATCGGGTTACCTTCCCAAGAAATCGAACCTCCTTTTTTTACAACAAATTTCTTATCGATTAATCCACCATACTTAAAGTTATAGGTTCCTTCGTATGCCTGGAAATCCCCCCACATATTAAATTTACCAAGTGTATTAATTTTAAATAATAAAGATCCAAATCCTTTTCCTTTCATTCCGTGTCCAGAATTTCTATCTAAAATTACTTCGACCTCGGCGTCTGGAGTAATATCAAAATCAAACTCTAATTCCAGACCATTATAGTTTCTTGTCTTTTCGACAATACCATTAGCAAGATTATACTTTTCTTTGGCTGTGATAAAATGAATAAAATTATTATCACTCATTGTTTGCGCATCATTAATCGGGATCTTCACAGATGTTCCTTTCTCTGATTTTGCATCTACTTTTATAAATAATGCCGTAGTTGGTCCTTTAATAGTTGCTCTACCATTAATAAATGCTGTACCAAAATAAGCCGCATCTTCACTGTCTTTAGTATCTAATGCTAACAATCTTTTTGAACTGATATCTAAATCTAATTTCCAATCGCCAAAATTATTATGCTCGACTGTACCATTTAAAATCCCTTTTGTTCCGTATTTAGAATCGGTGATAGTATTATTTCGTAACAAGAATTTCTCATCGGTTACATCGACAATAGTTTTATCACTCAGCTCATAATCTATGTTTAAATAAGGAATAGTCATTCCGGCTTTATCCAGATATAAACGCCCATTAACATCAGGTCTTTTTAAATTCCCGATAATAGCCGCGTTACCCGAAACATAGCCTCGAATATTAGACAACACTTCTCCTCCCAAAGAACTAAGCGAGGCTAAATTAAATGTGTCAAATTTAAGCTGTAAATCGAGTATGGTTTCTTTATTAATAATTTCAAAGCTTCCGAATAACTTAAACATCTCCAATTTATCATTTTCGATAGAAGAGTTTATCGTAAATTTTCTAAGGTTTTCATCACCTACAATATCAAATTTTAATCCTCCTAAATCGGTCTTATTTACATTTAGCTTATCGATAAAGATGGAAGCAGTTGGCTGGAAGACATTCTTTTTCTGTTTAAAATTAATCTCTCCGTTAATATTACCATTTAAAACAAGTTTATCATTGGTTGGTGTAATTTTATTAAGATCTACATCTTTAAAACTTAGTTTCAAATCTTTAAAATCGGCATCTTTTATTTGCCCGACCAATTCTATCTTTTGGTTTTCATGAGATAGAATAATATTATCTATGTCAAAATTCTTAAATTTTTTATCAAAAACGATTTTATTATCCGGTTCATCATTTTCATTTAAATACCACAAATAGTCTTTAAATTTCAACTCAGATTTATTAATCCCGACAACGTTGTTCTTATCTTTATCAATAGTATGATATAAGTTGAAGTTAAAATAATCTTCTCCTTTTGAACCTCCTTTAAACTCAGACCTTACAAATAAGGTATCTTTCATGGTTACGTTTATCAAACTAAAATCACGTACCTTATAATACTTCGTTTTAATACTATCTAACTCGATATAGGTATTATACAATGGGTTTTTATTATCTACAGCAACTCTTATATTGTCAAATGTATTTTGTGCTGCTTTAATTTGAGGAGAATTAAACTTAAACTTGAATTCATCTTTATCAGCGTCGATTTTCCCTCTCACAACCGTATTGGTTGCTACCTCTATCTCAGGATAAAAGATTTCGATAATCTTATTGTAAATAGTAAAATTAAAATGTAAAAACTGTCCTTTACTTACTTTAAGTGGTTTATAATTGGCATATAAACTACCTACAGAATTTGTGACTAAATTTTCTAATTGATTAAATTTAAACTTCCCTACGATTTCACCATCAACAACATCGGTAGAACTTATTGTTATTGTACGTATTTTATCGGCATCAAAATTTGAGCTTACTTTTACCTGATCAAAAACATAAGTCGATTTTGGATTTTGATAAACCGCATCATTAATCTCAATATCCCCCTGAAGATTTTCGATTGTATTTCCTGATACGTGAACTGCTACATCTCCTTTAAAAACAGATATAGAATCTTTTATGAATTTAAGTTTGTGTAAATCGGCATTTTCTACCTTAATATGAAAATCATAGTCACTATCTTTTCTACTTAAATCTATCAAACCATCAAATGTCATACTCAGGTTAGGATCATTCACAGAAAGCTGTCCTTTATAATGTGGCAATTTAAAATTACCATTTAAGACTATATTATTATAGGTATAGTTATTATAATAAAATTTCTGAACATCTCCTTTTATAACTGTGTTCAGGTATTTCTCGGTAAATCCTTTTCCATCGACATCCAGATTAAGGGTTGTTTTACCAATATCTTTTCGACCAAGCAAAGTACCTACATCAAAATTCTCTAAGACAATATTTCCCGAATACGAAGCTTTATCGATAACATCGATATTATTCATATTCAAATCAATAAGCCCATTTCCTAAATCCGTTATCATTGTAAAATCGGTGTCCAAAGCTGTCTTAGACACTTTTGCTCTACCTACAATCGAGAACTTACCAATACGTTGTAATTCTTTAGGCAATTTTTTCCCTAATACATTTGGCAACAAAACAACCAAGTTATCATAACTAGACGAAAGCTTATCGAATTTACCATTCATAAGAAACTCTTGTCCGTTTTTACCAAAAAGATTTTTGAAATTAATATCTCCATTTATAGTCGATTTATGCAAATCAGACAATCTAAGATGTTTTAAATTTAAATCGTTTAAAGTTCCGTCAATTTTAGATTTAACACGGAAGTACTGGTCTTTTCCTAGTTCTTTATAAAAATAACGAATATCGTTAGATCCAATATTAGCAGAATCTAAAACTACATCAAACTGAACTTTATCGGTAAACTTAGCAAAATCTTCTATTCGATAATTTAATGTAGCCGCTCCGTATATTTTAGAGTACTTGGTAAGAATAGACAATTTTTCAAGCTTCATTTGCTTTTTGGTATAGCTAAATCTTGATGTTAAATTAGCTACATACAAACCTCTATGATCCAAAAACGATAATTTATGAATCCTTGTACTTACATCGGGTCCATAAAGTTTAAAATCACTTATGTGAGCATTAAGTTTTGTAAAATCGACATCTTTAGGAACTACTCTATTTTCGTCTGTAAGAATAAAATGTCCGTTGGTAATGTAAGCATCTTTTGCGGTAAGCAAGAAACGTTTTGCTGAAGGTTTTTTTGGTGGTCCAGTTTCGAAAGCCTGAATGAATACATCAAGATTGGTTTTCTTTTCGTTTTTATAGGTTTTTAAATTAAAAAGTAAACCTGTCATACGAATTTCGCCAAAAATCAAATCGCCATCAAGAACTCTCTTAACGGCCAAAATATTAGTTTTAATTAAATCAGAATAGATTAAAGTATCTTTATGGTGATCCATTATTAATACTTTCCTGAGTTTTACTCCACCAAAAACACTTACAGAAACTTTCTCTACAGATATATGTGTACCAAAATCTGAGTTTAAAGTATCGGTAATATAATTTGCAATTTTTGTCTGAACGACCGGTAGAGACAATGCGATAGCCAGTACTAACAAAAGTAGAATTAGTCCGATTAAGGAACGAGATACTATTTTTTTTATTTTTCTGATACTGGTTGTTTTTTAGTTTTTCTTTAAATTTAATTTTAGAGCAAACAAAGGAAGGTTCCTTTGATAAAAATTCTTTAATTTTGGCTTCTGCTTTTAAATAAAAAAATTTAAAATTTGATTCGTCAAATATAATTCAAAATTCGTGCCTTTACATGCAAAATCCTGAGGTTTTTATTCTAGCTATCGAAAGTTCTTGTGATGATACTGCAGCGGCTGTTTTACATAACGATAAAGTCCTGTCAAATGTTGTTGCCAACCAACTGATACATACGCAATATGGCGGTGTAGTACCCGAACTTGCGTCTAGAGCTCACCAACAAAATATTGTTCCTGTGATTGATGCTGCTCTTCGCAAAGCAAATATAAAAAAAGAACAATTATCTGCAATAGCATTTACACAAGGTCCCGGACTTATGGGGTCATTGCTAGTAGGAAGTTCTTTTAGTAAATCGATGTCTTTGGCTTTACAAATCCCTTTAATTGCTGTTAATCATATGCATGCGCATATATTAGCTCATTTTATTGATGAAGATGGTTATGACAAACCTACATTCCCTTTTTTAGCATTAACAATAAGTGGTGGTCATACACAGATTATTAAAGTAAATGGCTTTTTTGATTTACAAATTATCGGAGAAACTACCGATGATGCTGTTGGAGAAGCATTTGATAAAAGTGCCAAAATTCTTGGACTTCCCTACCCTGGTGGCCCACTAATAGATAAATACGCACAATTAGGAAACCCTAAAGCATTTGCTTTTACAAAACCAAAAGTACCTGGATTAGACTTTAGTTTCTCTGGTTTAAAAACGGCTATTTTATATTTTATTCAGAAGAAAAAACTGGAGAACCCAAATTTCATTGAGGAGAATCTTAATGATATTTGTGCTTCTATACAATATACAATTATCGAAATTTTAATGGATAAATTAAAATTGGCGGTAAAAGAAACTGGAATCAATCAAATTGCGATTGGCGGTGGTGTTTCGGCTAACTCGGGCATTAGAAACAGACTGAAAGAAAGCGAACAAAAATACGGTTGGAAAACTTATATTCCGAAATTTGAATACACTACCGATAATGCTGCAATGATTGGAATTGTAGGTTATCAAAAATATTTATCAAAACAATTTGAAACAGCTGCTGTTGTTTCTAAAGCACGAATACAATTTTAAACTATGCAATTATTTCACAACCCAAATATTGACGAAACAACTCAGGAATTTTCTTTTGATAAAGAAGAAAGTAAACACATTATAAAAGTATTACGAAAAAAAGATTCTGATATATTACATGTAACAAATGGATTGGGTTATTTATTTGAAACCGAAATTACACTAGCTTCTGATAATAAATGTACTGTCAAAATAATTTCTGTTGAGAAAGCTCAAGATCCAAAATACCGTTTGCATCTTGCAGTTGCTCCTACCAAAATGAATGATCGTTATGAATGGTTTCTGGAAAAAGCTACCGAAATAGGTATTCATGAGATTACTCCAATTATTTGCGATAGATCAGAACGTAAAGTGATTAATATGGAGCGTTTCGAAAAGATTATTTTATCGGCAATGAAACAATCAAATGAATTGTATCTTCCTAAACTTAATGAAGCTATCTCGTTTAAAGAATTTGTAAAACGCAAAAACGAAGGTTTACAATTAATTGCGCATTGTGAGGAAACAGATAAAAAATCATTAAAATCAGTTTTAAAACCAAATGAGAACGTAACATTGCTTATTGGTCCTGAAGGTGACTTTTCGGAAAAAGAAATTGCTTTGGCTATCGAAAATAATTTTCAGCCAGTATCTTTAGGAAATACAAGATTACGTACTGAAACAGCTGCCATGGTAGCTTGCCATAGTGTTGCTTTTTTTAATGAGGTTCCTAATTAAAGTTCAAACTTGTCATTTCGATGAAGGAGACTCGAGCGATAGCGAACAGATGAAATAAATCACATTTACAGATTAAATTTACAAAGCTTTGTCAAAGTTTTGAACTTTGACAAAGCTTTAGAGTCCGAATTACTAGTGAGGTTATTTCGTTCCTCTCAATGACAAACCGATAATTTAAAATTACATGAAAAAAATATTTCTTTTGTTTTTATTGATTTCATTTTCTTCTTTTTCACAAGAAATTGCATTACTAAAATATAGTGGTGGTGGCGATTGGTATGCAAATCCTACTTCATTATCCAATTTAATCAAGTTTTGTAATGCTAATATTGATACTCGTATAAAAGCAAAACCCGGAACTGTAGAACCTAGCAATCCCGACTTGTTATCCTATCCTTTTGTACACATGACTGGACATGGAAATGTAGTTTTTAGTGATGCTGATGTTACTAATCTTCGTAATTATTTATACGGTGGAGGATTTCTTCATATTGATGATAATTACGGAATGGACCAATACATACGAAAAGAGATAAAAAAAATATTCCCAAACAATGATTTAGTAGAACTTCCTGCCAATCATGCTATTTTTCAGAAACCGTTTCTTTTTCCTGCTGGGTTGCCTAAAATTCATGAACACGACGGGAAAAGACCACAGGCATTTGGGATTTTTATCGAAAATAAATTAGTGTTACTTTATACATTTCAATGTGATCTTGGTGATGGCTGGGAAGATGCCGAAGTACATAACGATCCTCTCGAAGTGCGCCAAAAAGCTTTAAAAATGGGCGCCAACATTATCAATTATATCTTTACCAATTAATTTAAGTCAAGTGCAATTAACACACGAAGAAATACAATTCGAAAGAAAGACATTCCCTATTACATTAGTTTGCGATCATATCTATTTCCAACAAAACATTGGTTCTCTTTTTAGAATAAGTGAAGCTTTTGGAGTTGAAAATATTATTTTTTTAGGTAAAGACATTCCGCTTAACCCAAGAAAAATCAATAAAACTTCTCGTAGCACCCATCTTCAGGTTCCATATACTGTTATCGAAGAAACTCAAGATTTAGTTACTCATCTGGTTGATTTAAAATGCGAAATCATTGCATTAGAAATAACAAATAGTAGCAAACCTTTAAAAGAAGTTATACTACCTGCTGATAAAAAAATCGCATTAATAATTGGAAGTGAAATCAATGGAATTTCAGAAGAATTATTAAAAATTTCGAGTCAAATAGTTCATATTAATATGTTTGGAAAAAATAGTAGTATGAATGTTGTACAAGCCGCCAGTATAGCATTGTACGAATTTACATCTTAAAAAATAAACCTCTTTTTTTGTAAGAACTAAGCCATGCAAGGGTTTTTAAAATTCTGACAAACAAAATAATAATAAAATTTTGTCTGTTAAGTTTTTTGTTATAAAATTGCTTTAATTATTAACTAAACTAAAATTTTATAACAAAACCCCAAACTATTATGAAAAAGATTGTTTTATCCGCATTTGCAGCGCTGCTGCTATTCTCATGTCAAAACGACCAAACAGAATCTACAACTCCAGAAGCTTCAGCAACTGCTACTACTCAACGTGGTTGCGCTACTCAAGATGTTCTTGAAGCTCAATTAAAAGCCGACCCTACTTTGGCTATTAGAATGAATCAAATCGAAGCATTTACAGAAAACAAGTTACTTACGGGCAAGTTGGTAAATGGAAAAGTTCAAATTCCAGTTATTGTAAATGTATTATACAAAACGGCAGCAGAAAATATTTCTGATGCTCAAATCCAAACACAAATTGATGTCTTAAATAAAGATTTCAATGCTCAAAACTCAGATTACAACAGCGTTCCTGCTTTATTCGCAGGAGTTAAAGCAAATGTTGAAATTAGCTTTGTTTTAGAAAAAATCAATAGAAAATCTACAACAAAAACTTCATGGGGAACTAATGATGCTATGAAAAAAACGGCTAACGGTGGTATAGCTCCAACATCTCCAACTACTAAGCTTAATTTATGGGCTTGTAAAATTGGTGGTGGAATATTAGGTTATGCTCAATTTCCTGGCGGACCTACTACTACTGATGGAGTTGTAATTGACTCTAAATATTTTGGATTATCTGGATCTGGTGCTGCTCCTTACAATTTAGGAAGAACTGGAACTCACGAAGTGGGTCACTGGATGAACTTACGTCACATTTGGGGAGATGCTAATTGTGGAAGTGATTTAGTAAATGACACTCCTGTACACAATACAGCAAATTATGGTGTACCTGCATATCCTCATTATAGCACATGTACAGGAACTCCTGTTGAAATGACTATGAACTACATGGATTATACAGACGATGCAGGAATGTATATGTTCTCTTTAGGTCAAAAAAACAGAATGGCTGCTATATTTTTATCAGGTGGACCTAGAGCTGCTTTTGGTATCTAATACAATAACCATATAACTAAACAGGTTAATAATTATTAAAAGCGAGATATTAAATCTCGCTTTTTTTGTTTTATAAATGTAATCTTTCCCTGCTTTTTTCTATATTTATGCTCTAAAGAAAAACAGACTATGATTACATCTAAAGTAATTTCAAACGGGATTTTAAGAGCTATCGCAACTATTTTGGGAGTATCGCTAATATTGTATTTTTTATATCAAATACAAACTGTGATTGTTTACTTATGTGTTTCTCTCATACTGTGTTTAATAGCAAACCCTTTTGTGAAATTCCTGAAAGAAAAATTAAAATTCAATAGCTCATTTGCAGCTATAACAACTATCGTATTTTTTATATTATTAATGATTGGGTTCATCTTATTATTTGTACCGTTAATAATATCTCAGGCTAATAATTTATCTCTTCTTGATACTGATAGTCTTCAAAAACAATTTATGCTGATAGAACGTGATTTCGAAAATTATTTCAACTTGCAACATCTCGATTTACAAGCACTTTTAAAAAAACCTGAAATAACGTCTAAACTAGATTTTAGTTATTTTACGGCTTTTATAAACTCAATCCTAAACATGCTTGCAGGTTTTGGAATGGGATTAGTATCTGTTTTCTTCATTACTTTTTTCTTTATCAAGGATCAAAACATTTTTAAAGAAAATGCAAAAAGAATACTTCCTGATAACAATGAAGACAAAATTATAAACTCGATTACTAAAATAAATCATTTGCTAACACGCTATTTTGTAGGCTTGTTGCTACAATTAACAGTTGTATTTATTCTTTATTTTATTGTGCTAATAATTTTTGGTAGCCAGAATGCATTTGTAATTGCTTTTTTATGTGCTGTCTTAAATATCATTCCTTACGTTGGACCCATTATAGGAACCATTCTTGCAGCTATATTAACGATGTTGAGTTTAATTGGCGGGGATTTTCAAACAGAAATTTTACCTAAAACCATATATATAGTAATTGGATTTTTATTGGTTCAGGCAATTGATAATAATGTTAGCCAACCTATTATTTCCTCAAAAAGCGTAAATTCGCACCCGCTGGAAATATTCTTAATTACTTTAATTAGCGGAATAACTTTTGGAATCGTCGGAATGATTATTGCAATCCCGTTTTATACTTGCCTTAAAGTTATTGCCAAAGAATTTTTTCCTAACAATAAAGTTGTTATTGTATTAACCGAAAAAATATAACCTTGAATTTAGCCCTTTTACATAATTCTGTTCAGGATTTTATAAATAAAAAAGTAAATGAATCTATTTCAAAATTAGCACTTCAAAAAAATCCTTTTCCAGAAATAGAATGGATTGCAATTTTGAATCAGATTGAGGCTAAAACAAAAGCCAAAGATAAATTACCTACTTGGTTTGCGACCGAGAATATAATTTATCCAAGTAAAATTTCGGTTGAACAAACCTCATCAGAGAAAACGGCTCTGTATAAAGCCAATTTAGTTTCGGGAGAAAGTTTAATAGACTTAACCGGAGGTTTTGGTGTAGATGACTATTATTTCTCCAAAAAAATAAAAAATGTAGCACATTGCGAGATAAACACCGATTTATCGGCAATTGTACAACATAATTTTAAGCAATTAAAAATTGACAATTGTACTTGTTATCCTGAAGACAGTTTTGATGTTCTTAAAAAACTAAACCAAAAATGGGATTGGATTTATATAGATCCTTCCAGGCGAAATGATGCCAAAGGCAAAGTTTTTATGCTAAAGGATTGCTTGCCTAATGTCCCTGATTTATTAGATTTTTATTTTGAAAACGCTGATTCTATTTTAATAAAAACGGCTCCTTTATTAGATATTTCCGCAGGACTTTCGGAATTAAAAAATGTAAAAAACATTCATATAATTGCTCTCGATAATGAGGTTAAGGAATTACTGTGGGAAATTCATAAAGGCTATTCTGGAAAAATTACACTAAAAACGGCTAATATATTAAAGGATAAAACGGAAACTTTTGAATTTGCATTAAATGAAGAACCTGAATTTGTAAGCTACAGTTTACCTCATAAATATTTGTATGAGCCTAATAGTGCAATTATGAAATCGGGAGGATTTGACGAAGTAAGTACTTTTTATAAAATAGATAAGCTACACAAACACTCTCACTTATATACCTCGGCCGATTTAATTACATTTCCTGGAAGAACATTTGAGATTCTGGAAACTATTCCTTACTCTAAAAACGAAATAAAACTCCATCTTTCTAATAAACAAGCAAACATTACTACTAGAAATTTTCCTGATAGTGTAGAAACCATCCGAAAAAAATGGAAAATAAAAGATGGCGGAAATTTGTATTGTTTTTTTACAACTGATAAAAATGATAATAAAATAGTTTTAATTTGCAGAAAAATATAATAAAATGAAACAACTAATTACTTTAACTTTATTCTTATTAACTTTTAATTTATTTGCACAAAAAGATTGTGAATACACTGTAAACGTTACCGATTCTATAGGAACATACAAATCGACTAAAGAAACCATGATTTCCGAAAAAAACTTTGCAGGAACTGCGAGTTATATCTTTTTCTCTTTAGCACAAACAGATGGTCTGCCAACACTTAATGTACAATTGATTAAAAAAAGTAAAGAGTTTACAGCCGCAAATTGCTTTGATAAGAATTCGAAATTATTTTTACAATTAAGCAATGGAAAAATCGTTACACTAATCCATATAGACCAAGAAAACTGCGGAACATTAATTCGTGATGACAAAGGATTTGATAATCGCGTTACTCCAGGTATTTTTATGTTCTTAAAAGATAATTTTGAGGATTTAAAAACTTCACCTATCTCGATGATTCGTATTAAATACTTGTCAGATACTGAAGATTATGTTATGAAAAAAGAATTCACATCTGAACTAAATGATAAAACATACCGACCTGAAACATTCTTTATTGATAATATAAGATGTGTCGAATAATCTAATTACAATCCCATTTTGTATTAGAAACTTTATCGTTTAAACCTGCTTTTAAATTATAATGCCACCACTCTGAATCGAATGAATTAAAATTATGTTTTATCATTATTTTTTTCAACAACAGGCGATTGGCTTTAATAGTATCAGATAAATTTAAATAGCTATGACTGGCTTCTTTTCCGAAAAAATCAAAAGAAGTTCCCATATCTAACTCTTTACCATTACGGTCTACAAGAGTAATATCTACGGCTCCTCCTCTATTATGGATGGAGCCTTTTTTTGGATCAGCCACATATTTAGGGTTAGAAACTATTTCCCACATTCTTTTTTGGATAAATAGAGGTCTGTAACAATCAAACAACTTGATTTTATACCCTTTCTTCATAAAACTTTTATTAGCTTCTACTAATGCTTTTACTGTTTTTAAACGCAAGAAACATTCGGCACAATCATACACTTTTGCTTTAAGAAAATTATCTTCTGTAGCATATTTCATATCATACACAAAATCGTTACTATAATCTTTTAAATTAACAAAAGTAGTATCGGCAATTACCTGATTGGTTTCGCTTGCATATGACTCGTTTTGAGCATTTGAAGAAATTATTCCCAGAATAGAGAATAGGAAAAATAAAATTCTATTGAATTTTGGCATGAAATTGGTATTTTAAATTGTACAATTTTTCTCAAAAGTAAATATAGACAATTAATAAATCAACAAAAACAGTGCATTATGAAAAAAATTACTTTGTTATTATTTATCCTCCCGTTTTTAGGAATCTCTCAAGAAATAAGCTATTCTGAACCTTCTCAATTTATTGAAAAAGCTGGTTCTGTTCAAATTAATTTGGTCGAAAGTGAAAAGACTATTTTTAAATCTGGACTTGGAGAAACGGTATCATTTTATCCAGCGGAGATTATTGATTTGAATCAAAATCAAAAAAAAGTAAGCGGAATAGAGCTTGAAAGTACTTTTATCACAAAAGAATATCAGAACAAACAAGACCAATATACCAAAGAAACCGCATGGATAGGTATTGATGAACTTCCTGTATTAATTGATTGGTTTGAAAGTTATGTAATTCCTAATTTATCAAATCCTACAGGAACAAAAAAGACAGTAAAATATATCCATAGCACTAAAGAAATTCAGTTTAAGTTTGACGTTTATAATGCCACTCAAACTTTTACGATTGCAGTAAAAAATACAAATCATAAGGATAAATACTTTTGGACAGAATCACGCACAAAAGATATTCCTAACATTTTAAAAACACTTAAATATATGCAGACGAGAACTCTCAATTAATAGTATTCAACAAAAAAACGGAGCCAGTAACGGTTCCGTTTTTATTTTACTTTTTACTGAAAAACTAATTCTTTTAAATTACTTACTTTCTACTTCTTCTTTTAAATTTGGTTGTCCTTTACCTGTAGTAATTAAATTGTATAAACTATTTTGTATGTAATTGGTCCAGGCGTTAAAGCAGATATCGTAACATTCATAATCTGGAACTAAGCCTAGATGTGTTAAACGAACTTCTATTTTATTGTCTTTCTCATTAATTTCAAAAATAACTTTTGTACCTACCCATTCGCTTTTATCTGTAGTAAAATTAAAATCATTTTCTAAGACATCCCAAACTACTTTTTTGTTAGGAATAACTTCTATTAATTTCATTTTACAAATATGAACGTCTTTATAATGATACTTAAATACATCATCTAGTTTTGCCGTACCTCCTTCTATTTCTTCCGACCACCATCCTCTAACATTCGTTATAGCATCAAATGCTTCTTTGGGACTTTGCTCTACCAAAATACTTGTAGTAAAATCTTGATTATCCATGATATTATTTTTTAATTGATTTATCTTCTATTTCCTGATTCAACACATTCAGATTTCCTTTACCAGTGGTTATCAAACTCAATAAACTATTCTTTAAAAATTGATTCCATCCATTTGAGCAATCGCCAAAACATTCTATTTTTGGCACTAATCCTAAATGAGTAAACTGAATTTTGGTTTTATCATTTTCTCTAGACATTTCAAAAACAATTTTAGTATCATTCCATTCTGATTTATTTTTGAGGAAACTCAATTGACTGGCTGTAACGAGCCAAACGATCTTTTTTTCGGGTATTAACTCAACTATTTTTTGTTTGGAATAATGAACATTTCCAAAACGAACTTCAAATTCATCATTAAGCTTTTGTGAATCTCCTTTAAAATCTTCTGACCACCAACTCCGAACTTTCATAATAGCATCAAATACTTCTTTGGGAGTTTGGTCTACCAAAAAAGTTGCATTAAAATCTTGATTATCCATGATATTAATTGTTTAAAAAATTAAAACCTCATTTGAACTAAACAAAGTTAACATTCTCATTTACAATTAATAGGGCGTAAAATAGACTTTTACAGGGTTAATTAAGACATATTAATGTTTAACTTAATCTTCTTGAGTTAAAATTTTATTTTTAAACTAAAATTATCCAAACAGTCTAACAGTTATCCGCTTTACATTTCAAAATTATAATCTGAAAAACAAATTCTCTTTTATTGATACTTTAGATTGTCTTTAATTTATTTAGCATTTCATTTGTAATGTCATCTGAATAAATTCCATAGCCATTTATTAGTATTCCTTTCAAATTATACTTTTCCGATTCTATAGCATACAAAATGGACTGGTCTGAAGGATCTTCATTTACATCAAAATGAAATGATTTATTTATCACAAACTCCTCATGAAAGATTTTATATTTTCCGTTTCGGCATTCAATACAATTTTGTTTTAAATTAAAATCTTCTACATAACCTTGAACCCTCAAAGCTTCTATTCCTTCTATAAGTGTATCGTACGTTTCCATTTTTATATAATTAATTTTTATTTTAATTAATTTCAACTCTTTATTTATAACACCAAAACAGCATCACAAAATGTAATACTGCTTTGGGTTAATTAAAAGTAAAAAGAATTATTCTCTATCATAAGAAAACTGAATTCCTGCTGTACCTCCTGTTTTAATAAACAATTGCATAAATTCCTGAGCTGTTTCAGAACGTCCCCAATCACGTTGCAATTCACAAAATAATTGTGGCGCACTAACCAGAATTGCTCCTGCTTGCTCCATTCTTCTTAATGCTGCATTATGTGCCTCTAAAGAAGTTCCTCCAACAGCATCAACTACTAAATACACATCATATCCTTCTCTTAAAGCATCTAGTGCAGGAAATGAAAGGCAAGCCTCTGTCCATAAAGCAGTCATTATTAGTTTTTTCTTTCCGGTTGCTTTAACAGCTTCTAAAAATTCTTTGTCTTCCCAAGAATTTATAGTAGTTCTGTCATAAGATGGTATTCCTTCTAATTCTCTTTTTAATTGAGGAATTGTTTCTTTATTAAATCCAGTTTTTACATTCACCGTCGAAAGTACAATCGGTAAATCATAAACTTTGGCCATTTTGGCTACACCACAAATATTATTAATAAGTATCTGTCTATCCATTGATGCAATGGAGTTAACTTGTACTGGTTGATAATCGATAATGATTAATGCTGAATTTTCTGGTGTTAACAGATGATCGCTTTTCTGATCACGAATTGGTAAACTGCTCATAATTTCTATTTTTTATGTTAATCTTAATTTATTATTACTGCCTATTATAATCTCTTTACTTTTTAGATGTTCCTATGCTTTCTGCTTTTAAGAAACTTTCGATTACTGCCTGGTAATTTGGCATAACCGCTGAATACGCTTCTGCAAATTGTAAAGCATCTGGACGATTCCATGTTTTTTGAATTTCGCTACAAACAGCTGTTGTAGTGATTGGAACTACTCCTGCAAGTGTTAATCTGGCAAGTGTTGTTTGTGATGATAAAGGACTCATATCACCAGAAGCATCAATGACAGCAAATACTTCATAACCTTCTGTTACTGCCGAGATAGAAGGAAAAGCTACACATACGCTAGTTAATACACCTCCAATAATTATTTTTTTCTTACCCGTTTTTTTAACTGCTTCGACAAATGCTGGCGTATCCCAAGCATTAATTTCGCCATTACGAGGTACATAAACAGCATGTGGAGCATATTTATGAATTTCTGGCATTAGCGGTCCATTAGGTCCATTAGGCTCAGAAGCTGTTGTTATTACAGGAATATTTTCTATTGCTGCAATTTTAGCTAGTGTGGTTACATTGTTACGCAATGAGGTAACATCAATGTCTTTTACGGTTTGAAACAAACCACTTTGATGATCGATAAGTAAGATTACTACATCGTCTGAATTTATTCTAGTTACTACTGACATGTTTTTTAAGTTTATTTGTTATTATTATGTTTATCTTAATTTATTCCTTTGGAAATTCTCCATCCATTTTTATTAGTACATCGTCCTTAAGTCCATCAAAAGGTAAAATCAACCCTACTTTAAAATCAGAACGTTTTAACGTTGCCAAAACCTGAAATCCAGATGTGATTTTGTTCGAATTCGGATTAAGCATTGTTCCTCGATAAATAAAATCTACCGTAACTTCTTTTGTAAAACCATGCATACTAAGATTGCCAGTAACTTTATAATTATCTTTGCTGCTTTCTTTTATCGCATTACTTTTAAAATTTAGAGTAGGATATTTTTCCGCATCAAAAAAATTGGGACCGCGTAAATCTTCGTCTCTTCCTTCTGAATTTGTAAACACCGAATTTATTTCTGCTGATAATTCAAAAGAGGCATCACTAAAATCTGATTTGGTCGTTACTACCGTCAAATCAAAATTGTTAAACTGACCTACAATATCATTAATCATCATATGTGTTACCGTAAAGCCAAGTCTTGAATGCTCATGATCATTTCGCCATATTGTTTGATTTTCCATATTCTTATTATTTAATTCTTAATCTATTAATTACTCTAAATACCCGAACCTTCCCATATTTACATCATCGAATGCCTGAATGATTTCTTCCTGGGTATTCATAACAAAAGGCCCATGAGCAACTATTGGCTCATTTATCGGTTCCCCACTCAATATCAACACTATTGAATCTTCAGATGCTTTAATTGTAAATTCTTCGCCTTCATTTGCAAAAAGCAAAAAATTATCTGCAGGTACATTTTCACTATCATTAACCCTAATACTTCCCTCTATCACTAAAAGTGCTGAGTTGTGATTAGCAGGGAAATTAAAAGTTGTAGTAGCTCCTTTGTTCAATTTTGCATTAAACAAATTCACAGGAGTAAATGTTGTGGCTGTTCCTGGAGTACCATTATATTCACCTGCAATAACTTCTATAATACCATCGTTGTTAGGCAGTTTATGCTTATTGATTTCGCTATTAATAATCCCCTGATATTTGGGTTTTGTCATTTTATCCTTGGCTGGAAGATTTACCCAAAGCTGTACCATCTGAAAATCACCTCCTTCTTTGCTAAACTGCTCTTCGTGATATTCTTTATGTAAAATTCCAGAAGCAGCAGTCATCCATTGTACATCTCCTTCACCAATTACACCACTGTTTCCAGAACTGTCATGATGTGCTACTTTCCCTTTGTAGGCAATCGTAACTGTTTCAAAACCTCTATGAGGATGTACTCCAACACCTCTTAACTCATCTGTTGGCGAAAAATAAAATTTAGAGTTATAATCCATCATTATAAATGGACTCATTCTCTCCATGCTCATCCCTTTTCCGTAAGGAATAAAATTATGTACTCTAAACCCGTCTCCTACCATATGTGGTGCAGGCGGTGTTAATACTTGTTCTATTTTTTTTGTTTTCATTTTAATGTTATTCTTTATTATGAAACAATGAGTTTGCCTGATATTCAGGATGCTTATCGATATAGGCTTTTATGTATGGACAATAAGGTTTTACTTTAAGATGATTCTCTTCTGCATAATCCAAAACATATTTAGCGATATAAGCAGCTATGCCTCTTCCTCCTAATTCGGGTGGAACTTCTGTATGGATATAAGCAATACCGCCATCAAACAATTTGTATTGTTCAAACGCTATTTTTCCATCTAAATGAATCTCAAAACGTTTGTCTTTTTCGTTATTTATAACTGTGTATTCCATGATCTAGTTTTTTAGTATTGTAAAATTAGTGAGGATAAAAAACTAAGTACTTGATCTATGATAAGAAATATAAAAAGGGAGGATAAAAATATAAATCAATGATTATCAACTTATAAAAACACAGAAATATGACAGTATAGTGCTTCAAAGTTTAATTTGAAACAAATACTCTCTATTGTAAAGAATCGGCTCTGAGCCTAAAAAATATTATGAAGATGTTATTGTATTAACAATAATTATTAATAACAACTATTATGGAGTCTGTACTGAATAACTTAGTACTTGAAGTTTTTTCTGGCTAGTTCTTTTCGGACTCTACTCAAACTTTCGGGGGTAATGCCAAGATAAGAAGCAATCATTTGAAGTGGTAATCTAAAGGTAATTTCGCGATGCGTTTCTATAAAATCTAAATATTTTTTCTCAGCGGTGGCTGCCAATAAATAATTTATTCTTTTCTGCATCTGGCGAATATTTTTTTGCAAAGCGAGGGTATTAAAAGAAACAAAATTTACAGAGATTTTCTCAGCATTTTTAAGAAACTCCTTTTGGATATAAATTATCTCTGCATCTTCAATTACATCAATAAATAAATCTGATGGCTCATCAAAGTAAAAACTGCTCCTGTCTGCAATCCACCAATTTTCTGAAGCAAACTGGATAATATGATCCTTTCCCATTTCATCTACAGTATAGGAACGTAACAGACCTTTACACACAAAGAATGCTCTATCGCAAATTTGATTTTCTTTTAATAAAATTGTTCCTTTTTTTATTTTAAGAGAATGTACCAAATGCTCTAACTCTTTATACTGTTCCTCTGATATATCAGTATTACTTAGCATATATTTTTTAAATTGTTCCAGCATTTGTATAAAGAGATTAATTTGTAAAGTGAATGTATACAAAATTAATTAAAATGATAAAGACTTATAAATAATACCTAGTTTAATTTAAGAAAGTAACTCCATAACAATAGGGACAGAGGTAATATTTCAGGTTTTAGGCATTCTCTGTTTTGACTAATCTTTACACATCATTTCTTCTAAAATCAAAAAAAATTAAATCTTCTAAGCATTCCAATTAAAGATTAAAATATTAGATAAAACAAAAAAGCCCACTCGATTGAGTGGGCTTAAATATGAATATTTTCAATAAAAAAATATTACAATCGTTATTATCTTTGTTCTGTAATTGCAGATTGGTTAAGTTTAATAACCCTAATTTTTTGGTTTGTATTATCCGATAAAAAAAGACGGTCATTAAGTTGTGCTGTACTTACAATAGTTCCAAAATTATTTTGTCCCATAACATCCGAAGCATTTACTCTTGGATTGTAAATCTTGTCCATAAATTCTCTTCTAGGATAAATACGCAAATAATTTAAATCCTTAACATTTTCTGAGGTAATAGCCCAATCTGCACTAATAGCAAGTGCAAGAGGTTTTGCCTCTCCAAACGGGATTACTGTAGCTTGTATAGGAACTGTAAGCGAAGCCGCTCCATTGGCACGAATACCTGCAATATTGTAATATAAATACCCCTTTGCATTTCTTCCTGCTACAACTAGATTCCCATCTGCAACATCCATTGAATATACCTCATCATAACCTTTTAAAGTATTTAACTTGGCCATAGGAGCTAAATTCCAATCGCTTTTATCCGTAATTTGCGATGTCTCAAAAACTTTAATACTCGTTTCTTTTTCTTTAACGAATACTAATCCGTCTTTTACTACAACTCCAAAAACGTGCACAAAAGTTTTCCACCATTGACCGTTTCCTACTGTACTAATCCCTGCATTTGTAACTTCATCTATAACAAAAAGTCTAGACTCGACACTACCAATATAAATTCTGCCATTATCTACACATACCGAAGAAAGTTGCGTTAGCGGAATAGTGGTACTTCCTTTAGTATAATTTGCAATTGTTTTTATATGAGCCAATGTTTGAGCGTTAAAAATATCAAGTACATCACCATTACAAACATACAATTTGTCATTTGCTACAGCGATACCTTTAGGGTTAAATGTCCCTTTTCCGTCTCCAATTTGACTTACAGTAATTGATGCTTCGTCAGTAGGATAATAATAACTATGATTAGGAGAAGCCCCCTCAAAAGAATCCTTACTGCAGTTTGTAAAAATGCAAAGCAGTAGTATAAAAAAAGCTATTTTATTCATTGTAGTTTTAGGTGTTAATTCCATTTTCCGTCTCCTTTATATTTTATTAAGAATGGATTTTTGGGATCAATTTTAAAAACAGGTTTTTTGTAAGTTCCTGTTAAGTAGTTTGTTTTAGTATATCCTTTTAAAACATCTGGATCTGTAAAAGGAAGATCGTTTAGGTAAATCAAGTATTTGTAAAAATGAGTCAACATCTCTTGTTGTCCCCCACCTTCGCCACTATTGGCTAAATTACTACTATGGCTAAAACCGATATGATGTGAATATTCGTGTGACCAAACCGACATATCACCTTTCCAGTGTCCAGTTACATAACTTGACTCCCATTGAGAAGCCAAAGCTCCGCCACCCCAAGCAGATCCTCCGCCTACCATTGCCATATCAACAGTTCTGCTATCAAGATAATTCCAATATATTTTCTCTATTTCAGCTTTAGAAAGATAATCATAAGCACCACCAACATCATCAACATTTCCATGCCAATAAGTAGCTCCATTTATTGCTGTACCAGCTTGAGCAGCTTGTTCTTGCTTGTATCTGTCAAAATTAATAAAAGTGTCATAATATATTGGATGACTTAAAGCATACGAATAGTTGATAATCATTGCTATTGCTTCTTTAGCCAAAACAGGATTCATAGGTAAGTACACATAAGACGCATCACCACTAAGATGATACCAATCGTTAAATTGAACTAAATGTGAAGACTTAATCTTTTTGAATTTTGCAAATAATGGATCGCTAGATTCTACTGAAAATTCGATTGCTCCAGAAGAGAAACCATCAATTTTATCAATTGTTACCGCATTACCACTTTCTAATAAATAATCATTTTTGCCAGCAACCAAAGGAAGTTGGTGAAACGAACGATGAAAAGCTGGAACTTTACTAAAATTATAAATTAAGAATCGCTTATCATAATTAGGCAATTTTGCATAGATTCTTACATCTGTAAGTCCAACAGGAGAGTAAAGAGAAATTTGTACAGAATCTTTTCCTTTTTGTATTACTTGCATTGGTTGATTTACTCGAAACCAACGATCTTTTTTGTCATACATTTTTGAAGGACTTTCGTCGTCTTCAAACATAGTCATAGCTCGATTACCTGGTTGTAAATTTGTTGCATCAATGCTTGGCAAATAGTTGGCTTCATAAGCCGTAGATTGGTCATCCTTATCACAACTTGTAGATATAAGAAAACCAGTAAGTAGTAAGCTGGCATAGAGCCACCTCTTGATGTTTGTAATCATTGCTTGTAGGTTAATTAAAATTGTTTTTAGTCTTTGGGATATTAGATTTAAAAATCTAATGGGTGCAAATATCTTTTATTATTTT
>NZ_NCWQ01000009.1:0-83613 GCF_002156885.1 Flavobacterium sp. AJR
GTAGATTTTTATAAAAAAACAAAAATACGCATAGAAGTTAACACTTCAAATTAATATCCTGTTTTCATAAATAAAGTATAAAGAAACAGCAAGTCTTGAATAAAAACTTGCTGCTACTTTTTAAATTTTATACATAGTACGATTATACAAAGAAATCTTTAAACCATTGTCCAAAGTTCTTTTTCCATATAAAAAAAGAGGTAGGCATTATCTTTTCAAGATCCAGATTCTCTTTTATTTCTTCAAACGTAGTTCCTTTAACAAATTCTAGTCTTTTCCATCTTTCTGGCTCTAAATAATAAAAATCGAATATAGTTTTGTAATTATTCTCATTTACACTTTCCCATTTTTCTATAAGCGCCTTTTTATTAATCTCAAAGTCGTGCCCCCAATTGCTGAACTTCATCTCTAATTCTTCCTTTGAGCGCGATACACATTCGTGAAGAACCAATCCTTTATAATAAATTACCCTCTTACGTGTTCTTCTTCCAATCTTATAACTCGGATAGTTTGTAGCTACAATAACTTTTGATGTTTTTTCAACATACAACATACCACTATCAACTCTCTTATAAAGATTTATCAGATAAGGAGATATTTGAACTTGATTTTTCTCAGGGTTGTCAAGAAAATGATCTTTAGTTCTTAAAAAAGCAACAAATTCTTTAAATTTTAAAAAATACTCATCACAATCTAATTGGATTAACCAATTACCAATACCCATTTTTTCAGATAATATTTTACGTTCACGAACTTCACATTCCATACTGTTTAGTTCTGGGCAATAAAAATTCTCTTCTATAATCTGAATTTTCGAATCTACGTCTACTGCTTTAATCCATTGAAAAAATTCGTCTTCTATAATAAAAGACTCCCCTTTCCAAGTTTTTCTTTCTTTATCAATTGCTAAAAAAATTGAATCTGATTCTTTATATACTTGAGGAAGAGCAGTTTTAAGATAACTATAATCATAAGAAACCAAAAAGCCAACTTGAATTTTTTTCATTTATCTATATTTAAAGGTACAAATGTACTAATATTAATTAAAATTATTTTTAGAGCTAACCTCAATTGAAAAAGTAATATTATATATTTGCGTTTTTCTGTTAATAACAAATATCATGCACACTCCAAAAATCTCTGTTATAATGCCCGTATATAATGCAGAGCCTTTTTTAAAAGAAAGCATAGAAAGCATTCTGAACCAAACATATACTGACTTTGAATTACTAATCCTGAATGATAAATCTACCGATAATAGTTTAGAAGTAATTAAACAATGCCAGCAGAAAGATTCAAGAATTATTATAATTGACAAAAAAATAAACGTTGGTCCTGCAAACCTTAGAAATGAAGGAATGCAGATTGCAAAAGGAGATTTTATTGCCCTTATGGATGCCGATGATATTGCTTTACCAAATCGCTTTGAGAAACAAGTAGAAGTTCTAAAAAACAATCCCGAGATTGGAGTATGCGGAACGTGGTTTACCTTTTTTGGATCAAAGCAAAATAAAGTTATCAGACATGGTGAAGATCATGACCACATAAAAATTTCATTTTTACATAGCTGCGGTATCGGAAACCCAACAGTTATGCTAAAAAAAGACGCTTTAAATAATTTAGAATTTAATAATGATTATGTCCCTGTTGAAGATTATGATTTATGGAGCAGGTTGTTGCCTAAAACTAAGTTTCACAATATCCAAGAATCTTTATTAAATTATAGACAGCATAATAATAACATTAGCAAGACAAAAATTGACAATGTAAATAAATCTATAAAAAGAGTAAAAGCAAACCAAATGACAGAATTTGGGATAAATCCTGCTGATCCTAAAATAGATTTTTACATAAATGCACTTTCTATAAAAAGAGGACTCGTTACTGACGAAGTAATTGAAATTATAAATGCTTCTAAATTTTTACTTTCACAAAATGAAAAACTAAAAAACTTTGATCATCCTCAACTTGAAGAACACATAAACAGGACATTAATACGTACAATTCGTAATGCTAGCAACTATAATATTTCCTATTATAATCATTTAAGAAAAAATGAGAATAAACTTTTCCAGAAAATAAATGGGCTGGACAAAATTGTTCTTTTATTTAAATCTATAATTAACCTGAAGAAATAATTAGGTTTTAATATAACGCCAAAGAAATTTTATTTTAGTTAAAAAACCAGCATTCGCTAAAAATGCTTTGATTGCTTTTTTAGGTTCTGTTTTATCTTGATTTTTATCTTTAACTAATTTCAAAGCTTCCTGTGCTGAATATTTCAATAATGAATTCATAATTTTTGCCACATTCTTTGTTCTGGCTTCTGGAATACATTCGTATATTTCTTTTAGATTGAGATATGATGAATATCGCTGAAAGAAAGCAGATTTTAAAGAATATATTCCTCCTGGATGCCATCTATAAACGGCACTTTTAAAATTCATATAAGCACCTTTTCCGTGACATAATGCCAAAGAATAAAGTGTATTATCCTTTCCGTAAGTAAACTTTTTATAATCAAGTGGATCAACCGCCGATTTTCTAAAAAGACAAGTTAAAGTATAGGTACAATAAGGAACAAAAAGATTATCAAAATCAATAGTATAAACTGAAGGCAAAGTATCCTTAAAATCATTAGGAACTAATTCTGTTCCTTTTTTAGTAAAAAAATCAGTCCATGTTATTACATAATCATCATTGCTTTCTAAAAAATCAACTTGCTTTTGTAACTTCGATGTATCAATCCAATAATCATCTCCTTCACACAAAGCAATATATTTTCCTTGTGCCATCGGAAAAGTAAGATCACTCCAAAAATTAACTTTTTTAGAATATTGATTTTCTTTCTGAAAGATAGGCTTAATGATTAATGGATATCTATCTACAAACTCTTTTACGATAGTCGCAGTTTTATCTGTAGAAGCATCATCATGTATAATTATCTCAAAAGGAAATGTCGTTTCTTGGCTTAAAAAACCTTCAAGAGTTTCCTGAATAAATCCTTCGTGATTGTATGTATCACACAAAATACTTACCAAGGGTTGTTCTGGATTACCTTTCCAATTTAAAATAATATTATGTTGATCTTTCATGAAATTATATCTAAAATGTAGTTAACTATCTGCTTAATATCTCTATTAAAAAGCCTACGTTTTCTTTTGTATTTAATTTAAAATTCAAGTTTTTTGGCAGGAACTCCAAAAACTGTTGTATTCTCTTTTACATTCCTAATAACTAAACTTGCCGCACCAACTGTAGCTCCTTTGCGTACAACTACATTTGGTAATATTGTAGCTCTTGTATTTAAACAAACTTCTTCTTCTAACACCACAAACCCTCCCGTAAAACAATAAGCGTTTAAATGAGACCATTTACCCAACTTTGTATCATGTCCTAATCCTACAAAACCTTGTATTGTAACAAAATCTTCTATCACACAATCATTACTTATATTGGAGTTCATAAAAGCTATCAATCCATTACCTATAACTGCATTCGTGTTTAAAATTACCGAAGGGTGAATTAAGTTAATAAACTTTCCTCCTTTGTCCAAAATTAGTTCTACATAATGTTTTTTCCATTTTACACTTCCTAATGCGCAAACAAAAACATCATTCTCTTGAATTTCATAACTCTCGACTGATGAAATAATTTCTGGGTAATTTTCAAATCCCGCAAGCGCATCAGATTTATCATCCAAAAAACCTTTTAAAACATATTCAGTATTATATCCCGAACATTGTTTTGCTAAGTCATGAACCTCACGACCATATCCTCTTGCTCCTATTATTATTAAATTCTTCATTACTCAATTATTAAATTACATGCTGCCCAAGAATATCCTACTCCAAAACCGGCTATTATCAAATTATGACAATTTGCTAATCTATTTTCTTTTTGGGCTTCATACAATGCTATCGGAATTGTAGATGAAACGGTATTACCACAATGTTGCATTGAGATAAAGAATTTTTCTTCTGGTATTTTGATTTTTTTTCTCAAATGATTAAGCATATACTTATTCGCTTGATGAAAAATAAACAAATCTATATCATCTTTGGTTAGATTAGATTTCTCTAAAATGGCCTCAGTAAGTTTCGGAACAAACTCTCCTGTAAAGTTGAAGATTTCGGTTCCATTCATGAATAAATTTTTGTCATTTCGGACATTTCCAAACTCATCAGAAATATCTTCATTATTGTTTGAAACAGGAAAACGCATTCCTCCTTGTTTTACAATTAGATTCTCTGCTCCTTTTCCGTCCGTTCCAAAGATAAAATCACCAATAGAGCAAAATCCTTCTTCACTACTTATTAATGTTGCAGCAGCAGCATCTCCAAAAATTGTTTTATTGCTTTTGTCTTTAGGGTGAATAAATTTTGAATAGGTTTCTGAAGTAATCAACAAAACATTTTTTGCCATTCCTCCAGCAATCAGCCCTTTTGCTAAACTCAAGCCATATACAAATCCGGAGCATCCTAAATTAAAATCTAAGGCTCCTATAGTGGTATTTAAGTTTAATTTTTCCTGAATAATACAGGCTGTAGTTGGTAAAAAATAATCAGGGCTCTGTGTACAAAACAATAAAAAATCTATAGTCGATTTATCTATATTATGCTCAGCAAATAATTTCTCGGCAGCTTTCACAGCCATGTCTGATGAAAACTCATCATTTGCGCTTATGTGGCGAGAATTAATTCCAGTTTTTGAACTGATTTTTTCAATATCCCATTCTGGAAATTCCTGATTAATTAAATCATTAGATAAAATAGCTTCGGGTAAATAATACGAAATGGCTTTTATATTAGCTTTCATTGTCAGAATTATATCGTTGATGTTCTTCCTCCGTCTAAAACTATATTTTGTCCCGTAATCCAACTACTTGCATCAGATAGTAAAAAAACGATTGGGTTGGCAACCTGAATTGGATCTCCATAACCTAAAGGGTATTTCTTTTCATCTTGCTGAATTACTTCTAAAGATAAATCTTCAATAGACTTAGATGTTATTTCAGTTTTAACCATTCCTGGTGAAACACAATTTACACGCGTTTTACTTGTAGCAAATTCAGCTGCCCAAACTTTTGAGATTGCAATTAATGCTCCTTTGCTTGCAGCATAAATTCCGTTTCCTTTCATGCCAAACAAACCTGCAATCGATGAAACTAAAACAATTGAACTTCCTTTATTTATTTTTTTCTTTTTGAAAATTAAATTGATTAGATATACAATTGAGTCAAAATTTATCGATCGCATCTCATTCATTAATTCTTCTGAATAAAATTTAACTGGGGCTAATGTTACAACTCCTGCTGAATGCACAATTCCATCTACGTTTTCGATAGTATCAACAATAGCTTTAATATCTTCCATTTTAGATAAATCGGCAACTATAAAACTGTTTTCATTACCACATTCCTCTATTAATTTTTCGAGAAAATCTTTACGTCTTGCTATAGCTATAAAAGTTCCTCCTTGTCTTGTTATTGCTAAACAAGTTTCATAACCAATCCCCGAAGAGGCTCCGGTTACTATTATTTTTTTTCCTGATAAATCAAATGGATTCATTATATATCTTTTAATTCTTTTTTACCATTAAAATATTCGTAAAACTTTAAAATTCTAAATTCTTCATCTCCAAATATTGGTGAGCTGTCTTTAAAATTCACTAAATTCGACTGAATATTTTCAATGATTTTTTTATCTTCATTTAAAACTAAATCCAAGGATTCATTGGAGCTATTATTAATAAAATCAATAATATTTTGCTCTGACTCGCTTAGGTCTTTATCAAATTTTGGAGAGAAATAACGTACTCTTAAATTTGTTTTAGAAGGTGACTCGGGAAGCATAAAGCCAAAATAAAACCCTTTTCCTTCTACCGAACTTATAAATGCATTAGGATAGATATAAAAATGTAAATATCCCTGTGTTTTAAATGTTCTGCCTGATAATGACTTTTCAATAATTTTACTCTGTTTTGCGCTTTCTCCTTTTGGAAATTCGCACCAGCTATGTGCATTATAAAAATCAAATTTTTCGGGAGATACTGAACCAAATCCCATTTTTGCAAATGAATTTTCATGTACAGATGTACAATGGTAGCACTCTAAAACATTTTCGACCAAAAGTTTCCAATTTACATTGTGTTCAATTGTATAATCGATTGTTTTTGTCCCAAAATGCTTGCTTATATCTTCTAGCGGAGTAAATATATTCCCTAAATACTCTTCTAAATTTTTATCTAGCTGATTATTTAATTTTATAAAAATAAAATCACCACAATAACCAACTTCGTATTCTTTAAGCCTTAATTCATTTATGTTATCTTTCTCAAATGAGTTTCGACACATAAGACCTACTACATTACCTTTTTTGCCATAGGTCCAATTATGGTATAAGCAAGAAGAAACTCTATTTCCATAAGGTTCCTGATGTATTGTATTAAATCTGTGCAAACACACATTCTGAAAAGACTTTATTGTACCATTAAAGTTTTGGACAAAAATTTTATCTCCATAGTACTCAAAAGTTACAAAATCATTATTGTTTAATAATTCATTTTTATGAGCAACTAATATCCAGGATTCATCAAAAAACAAAGCTTTCTCTTTTTGATAAACCACTTCGTCTACGTAATTTAAATTTTTGGTCATATTTCTATCAAATCTGAAATCATAACATTATCCAACCTAACTCTGGCTGTTCCCCAAGATAAACCAACTCCAAATCCGCATAAAATCAAATCCTGACTAGTATTAGCAAGACTATCTTTTAATTCCGTTACTATTGTTAAAGGAATTGTTGTAGAAGATGTGTTTCCAAATTCTTTCAAAGAATAAGGAACTTTCTCAACGGGTAGTTTTAGTTTTTTAACAATCATTTTGTTCATCATCAAATTTGCCTGATGAAATACAAAATGATTTATGGCATCTTTATCAATTTCAAATTTTTCGATAAGTTTATTTACGGTCTTAGGAGCCTGTGAGATCCCAAAACTAAAAACATCCATTCCGTCCAAAATTAGCTGACAAGCATTTCTTTCGATTCCTGGCGAAATAGTATGATAGGTCAAGGACTCAGAATTTGTTCTGTTTCTAGAACCTCCATCATTTACGATTATCGTTTTATAACCTGAACCATCTGTACCTAAATCAAAAAGCAAACGCTCTGCTTTTTCATCAAGCTCAAATGCTGTTGCACTACCTCCATCTCCAAAAAGTGGAACGGTACTTTTATCTGATTTCGAAAGTAATTTACTACTGGTGTCTCCAGCCAAAAGCAATCCTTTTTTAATTCCTGTTGAATTCATCATACTAGCAATTATCGACATACCATAAACATACCCTGAACACCCTAATGGCACATCAAAAGCAATACAATTTGTCGATAATCCTAATCTGTCCTGAAGTATAGCCGCAGAAACGGGTAAAATATAATCGGCAGTTTGAGAAACAAAAACTAAGATTTCTATTTCTTCTTTCTGCCAATTTAAATCTTTGATTAATTTTTCAGCAGCCTCACAACATAAATCAGAAGTACAAATTTCCTTAGTTGCAATACGTCGTTCTTCAACGCCTGTTGCATCAATGAATTTCTGAATTTCTTCTTGTGTCAATATATCTAAATCAATATTACGTTCTGTGTTTTTCGGAACGCAACATGAAATACCTTTTATTGCAATATTATTTACTGAAAAAGTAGCCATTTCAATTACCCTTTATTTTTTATTATTTCGAAGATATCGTTTAATGTATTTGAAGATTTAATATCATCTCCCGTTAATTTTACCGAATATTCTTCATCCGCCATAGCAATTAATGATAAGGCTGTTAATGAATCCCATTCTTCTAAATCTCTAAAAACAGTTTCTTGTTTTATTAATGTTGCATCCGTATCATCTAAAATATCTGCAAAATTTTGCAAAAAAGTGTTGATTTCCATATTATTCTTAATTTTATTTTGGGTTTATTATGTATCTAAATTCTGTAATAAGTCTATAAAAAATATTCTTGTTGTACAGGAAAAAACTACTCTTAAAATATTGTTCTTCAAACAAGTCTGACATTAAGAATATTTCTTCTTCTTTTATAATATTGACTTATACTAATAAATTAGGTTTCTTTTCCTATTTTTACCCCGCAAATATAACAATAGTTTACCCTTAACGGTTAATTAAACTCACTAAATCCATAATTAAATGATTCCTGTAACCAAAACTTTTTTACCTCCACAAGAAGAATACAATTCTTATGTAAAACGTGCGTGGGATAAAGCTTGGCTCACAAACCGTGGTGAACTGACATTAGAATTAGAACAAAAACTTAAAGATTATCTTAGTGTTTCTAACCTAACAATTACTAATAACGGTACAATCCCGATACAAATTGCATTAAAATTATTTGGCAAAGGAGGCGAAATAATAACAACTCCTTTTTCATATGTTGCCACTTCGGCTGCAATTGTGTGGGAAAATTGCAAACCTGTTTTTGTAGACATTCATCCTGAGTATCTAACTATAGATGAAACCAAAATCGAAGCCGCAATAACTCCAAGAACTACGGCAATATTAGCCACTCATGTCTTCGGAAATCCATGTCACGTAACTGCTATAGAATCTATTGCAAAAAAACATAACCTTAAGGTTATTTATGATGCTGCACATTGTTTTGGCGTTAAATACAACAACCAATCTCTCTTTAATTTTGGAGATGTAAGCACTTGTAGTTTTCATGCAACAAAATTATTTCACACAGGAGAAGGTGGAGCGATGTTCTGTAATGACAAAGAAATACATCATCAATTATTTTACAGTCATAATTTTGGTCATAATGGACCTCTTGCTTTTCATGGCCTTGGGATTAATGCTAAAATTTCTGAATTACAATCGGCTATGGGATTAGCGATTTTCCCATATATGAAACACATTATTACCGAAAGAAAAAAAGTAACTGATTTTTATAATGAAAATCTAAATTTCAGCAACTTAAAAAGCATAAAAATTAGAGAAAACACAGAATGGAATCATAGTTATTATCCTTTACTTTTTGATTCTGAAACAACATTATTGAGAGTTCAGGAAGAATTACAAAAAGAAAATATAGTTCCTAGACGTTATTTTTACCCATCGCTAAACACTATTGATTACACAAAAGGCGATGCAATGCCAATATCTGAATCTATTGCATCAAGAATAGTTTGTTTACCACTTTACGTAGGACTTACTCCTGAAGATTTAGAAAAAATTGTTCAAATTATAAACAAAGAAGTATCATAGTATCAGTTATACGCTGCTATCATGAAAATTTATCTCTCATTTAATATCCAAACTTTATGAGTCAAGACATAAACACTGAAATTCTCAACGCCTATGAAGTCATTAAAAATGGCGGAATTATACTTTACCCAACTGATACTGTTTGGGGAATTGGTTGTGATGCAACAAATCCTGAAGCTGTTGCCAAAATATACAAACTGAAACAAAGAGCCGAAACTCAAAGCATGATTTGCCTAATGAATGGCGAAAAAATGATGTATAATGTATTTAAAGATATTCCTGAAGTAGCTTGGCAAATTATGGATTTGTCTGAAAAACCAACAACGATTATCTTAGACAAACCCCGAAATGTAGCTCCAAATATTATTGCTCCAGATAATTCTCTAGGAATTAGAATAGTAAAAGAGCCTTTTTGTTTTAAACTTTTAGAGCGAATGAAAAAGCCTCTAGTATCAACTTCGGCTAATATTTCTGGACAACCTACACCAATAGCTTTCAAAGACATTAATCCTGAAATCATTAAGGGAGTTGATTATGTAGTAAACCTATATCACGATAAAGTAGCAGGAAAACCATCTACAATTATAAAACTTACAAGTGATTCTCAAGTAAAAGTAATCCGTAAGTAATTTAGAACTAATTGATAATTAACAATTGTTAATTATCAATTAGTTTCAAACTTTCTATCAACCAATCAATATCTTCCTTGGTATTATAATGACTTAAAGAAATTCGCAAATTCGGAAGTTTTAAATCAGCTTCCGAAAGCATTTCTTTTAAAACATGTGATGGTCTAATACTTCCAGACTGACAAGCACTTCCTCTAGAAACAGCAATTCCTTTCATATCCAGATTAAACAACAACATCGATGTTTTGTCTACCGAAAAAGGCAATATTACATTCAAGATTGTATAGAAATCATCTTTTGTTCCGTTAATTCTAAAACCTGGCAACTCTTTCTCTAATTGAGTAATTAAATAGGTTTTTAAATCTAAAATATATTTTTTTTCATTATCTAAGTTTTCATACGAAAGTGTCAAAGCTTTAGCCATACCTGCAATCTGATGTACAGCCTCTGTTCCTGCTCGCAAGCCTTTTTCTTGCTCTCCTCCAAAAAGTAATGGTTGTAATCCTGAATTTTTTCGAACAAAAGCAAAACCAATTCCTTTTGGTCCATGAAATTTATGAGCGCTTGCAACAATAAAATCTAGCAAATTACTTTGTAAATCAATTTTTGCCTTACCTACAGATTGCACCGTATCCGAATGAAATAGCACATCGTATTGCTTACATATAACACTTACTCTTTCTAGGTCTAAAACAGTCCCAGTTTCGTTATTAACGTGCATTAAACTCACCAATGTTTTTTTCTCATCTGAAAGTAAATTTGATAAATGAGTTAAATCTATTGATCCATCAGAATTAATATTTACATAATCAACCTGAATATTATATTCTGATTCTAATACCAAAACAGTATGCAAAACGGCATGATGCTCGATTTTGGTAGTAATAATACGTTCAACTTTTAAATCCTTTACAGCTGAACGAAGTATCCAATTATTAGCTTCGGTACCACCAGAGGTAAAAATAATCTCTTGTGCCGAACAATTAAATTGTTTAGCTATACTTTTTCTTGAAAGTTCTAAAATTGTCTTAGCATTACGTCCAGAACTGTGTGGCGATGATGCATTTCCATAATCTTCTGTCATTACTTTTGTCATTTCCTGAATGACTTCTGGACGTATGGCAGTTGTAGAGGCGTTATCGAGGTATACTTTTTTCATTGTGGCAAAGTTATGAAATATCAATTGTCTATTCTTAAATATCAATTATCAATTTTTTCACTATTTTTGACCCAAATAAAAACATAATGAAAAAAATTGCAAGCATACTATTATTTGCCTTTCTATTAAACGGTTGTGACGATGGAGATTTATCGGTTGATCTCATTAATTTTGAAGATACTAAAACATTAAATTGTCCTACTGATGATACAGTTCTAAGCTCTCTACTTTTTAAACTAAAAGAGAAGGAATCATTATTACTCTACGTACCTAAAACCATTTTTGGAGGAGAGCCAAATATAGTACCAAAATTTTACGACATCAACCTTACCGATCATCGTGTTATTTATCGCGCCTATAATGGTAAAATTGAGGAAAATAATATTTGCGCTGTTATCCCGCCCGCAACTCCTAATGTAATTGAAGAATGGATAGCAACTTCAGGGTTAATTAGAGTTCTCACATCTCCTATTATTGTAACCAATGAAACCAATAATAGTACTCGTATAACAGGATACAACTATAACATCGTTTTTAATAATATTACATTTGATAAACCTAGTGGGCCTCAAACTTATCAAACATTTTCATTCGGAGATTATAATACGACCGTTACACCTGCTACTTTAGCACAACCTTTTCTTGCGTCAAACGCAGGACAATGCACTGAGTTAAAACAAGTATACAATTATAATGCTGGATCTAGTGAATCAATTACTATCGATAATATTGACCCTAGTTTAATAGTAAACGAAGTTACTCCTCCTGATGCTCCTAGAACTGGATTAATCAATGACACAACAAACAAAGTAATATATCGTACTTATAAAGGAGGTGTTTTAACAAAAGATTATTTCTGTAAAGCCATCCCTCCAACTAGTCCTTCAGTAACTCAAATTTGGGCAGGTATAAATGGTATTGCTGAACAAAGTGGTATTATAGAAGTTAAGACTACAGGTATAGGAAGCACAGGTTTTTTACATACAATAACACTTAAAAAAGTTTCTTTACAGAAAGGAACTAATGTGTTCAAACTAGGTGATGCTTTTGTCTTAGGCGAAATAACAACCAGTAAATAAAACAAAAAAAACAACATTCAAAAAATCCCTTTTTCGAATGTTGCTACCCATACTTAGAAAAAATAATTCTTACAAAAACGTCTGTTTTTAAATTGAGTTTCAAATTGAAATTCTCTTTAAAAACAGACGTTTTTTTATGCTTAATACTAATTTATTTTATGCCTTAAAATATACCTTATTTAGCATTTTGCACAAAATAAACTTCAGTTGCTCCTAAGCCATATTTTTGATAATTGGCGTCCTGAAAATTGATTCCGTCATAACGTCCTAACAAAAAATCAAGTTCGGCTTTTAAAATCCCTTCGCCAACACCATGAATAAAAACAATTTTAGGAATACGATTTCTAATTGCAAACTCAATGTGTCGTTTTGCCGTTTCTGTCTGCAAAGTCAAAATATCATAGTTAGACATTCCGCGTTTATTTGGCACTAATTTTTCGATATGCAAATCAAATTCTGGGGCAGGAATTTCACGTTTATCCTTGCGTTCTTTCACAAAACTCCTTGCTTTTGGCTCTTCTTTCTCTTTTGAAACCTCACTTATATCAATTCTTTTAATAGAATTCATTAAGTTACTGGAATCATGAATCTTAATTAACTCGTTGACAAAAAATGTCATCGTAAATCCGTCCTCAGTTTCTATCGTTACCTCGTTATTTTTAGTCGATAACACTACTCCATTTATAGCTTCGTCCAGAACCGAAACCTTGTCTCCTTTATTCAACATCTTCCTCTTCTTTATCTTGATTTTTACTTGGCGTTTTTGCACTTAACTGCATCATCCCTATCATAAAAATTACAATCGCAATAATTGTAATATAAATATTTTTATCCGCAGATGACTGTTCATATAATGCAATTAAAATTGCAATTATCATTATTGGGATTCTTAGTTTTTTCATTTTAATACGTTATCAGAATCCAAAAGTAATCAACTTTAAAATACGATCTAATTATTCTTGAAACGCATTCGAATATTTTTTGTAAAATTGTAAAAAACAAATCTCTTGAATCTAGAAAAATATATGCTGCCATGCTTAAGCAAAACACTCTTTGGGATAGAGTGTTTAGGATGCGGTTTCCAGCGCGCTTTATTCCTACTTTTTAAAGGTGATTTTAAAGCAGCTTTTGAGATGTATCCAGCGCTTTATACAAGCCTATTATTCTTAATAATTATTGCTTTATATTTTTTTGATAAAAGTCGAAATTACAAAAAACCTCTTTGGATTTTTGGCATCATAAATAGCGTGATAATGATATTAGGTTATGCGTACAAACACTATTATTAATTCTTCACAAATCAGAATAATTATTTTTTTATCTGGTTCAAAATATCATTAATCATTTCAATTTGCACTTTCTGAATTTCGATTAATTCTTGTTGTTGATGCAAAATTAAATGGTCTAATTTTTCATGCATCATTCTTATTTCTAATTCTGATTTTAGGTTAATCATATAATCCTTTTTAGCCCTGTCACGATCTTTTTCCTCCTGACGATTTTGGCTCATCATAATTACTGGAGCTTGCAAAGCGGCAACACATGACAAAATCAAATTAAGTAAAATAAACGGATAGGGATCAAAACCTTTATTTGTCAAAATATAAATATTAATGGAAATCCATAACATTATAAAAACTACAAACAGAATAATGAAAGTCCAACTTCCTCCAAAATCAGCAACTTTATCTGCTATTTTTTGACCAAAACTTCTTGGCCCCATATCATCTTCAACAGCACTTACTAAAAGTTTTTCATCCGTTAAAGATCCAATTACATTCTTTTCAAGATTAGAAAGTACTCCAATCTCTTCAGATAAATAATTCGAAATATATTTTTCTCGAAATACATTTAATTCATGTATCGAAATATATCCTTCTCGGGTAAATAACGGATAAGCAGCAACAATTAATGCGAAAATTGGGCTCTGAATGGATTTTCCTGATACTTTTTCACTCTCAGGATAAGAAATATGTGAAAGTGTACTTTTAAACATTCCGTTTGTTTTCATTTTAATAATTTTATAAGCTAATTTACTCTTTTAATTCGCTTTATACTAACAACTTTAGTGCTGCTTAAAATTTTTTAATTATTGCAAACAGAATGTTAATGGCTAAATTTCTTTAACCAATTACTACCTCTATTTACAAAAAACACATTACTTTTAACATTTCAAACTAACAATTCAATTTTATAATTGTGACAAAAAATATGATTATCCAAAATATAAATGCTTTAAAGAGCCACACTACTATAAACTACGGAATCAAAACTAAAACGGAAGATTTTACAGAGAAGCTATTTTATACTTTATTCGACTCTAATGCTCCTTTAGACAAAAGCATCAATGAACTTGAAAAATGCTTTAAAGAAATTGCGATAATAGCTTGCAAAAAATCAGAAAATTCCTGTGAATCGATTTGGGAACAGTTCCTGGAAAAACTACCCACTGTTTTGGAAAAATTAATTCAAGACGCAACATATATTTTAGAGAATGATCCTGCATCAAATAGCATCGAAGAAGTATACTTGGCTTATCCCGGTTTTTATGCTATTGCAATATATAGATTAAGTCACGAATTATATAAACTGGACTTATTACTGTTTTCAAGATTAATGAGTGAATATGCTCATCGAATTACCGGAACTGATATTCATGCAGGTGCAACGATTGCTTCCCCGTTTTTTATCGATCACGCAACAGGAATTGTAATAGGTGAAACGACGATTATAAAAAAACATGTAAAAATATACCAAGGGGTAACTTTAGGAGCATTAAGCATAGCCAAAGAAATGAAAAATGCTAAAAGACATCCTACTGTCGAAGAAAATGTTTGTATTTATGCCAACGCTACAATATTAGGAGGAGAAACCACTATTGGCAAAGACAGTATTATTGGCGGAAATGCGTGGATTACTAAATCTATCCCAGAAAAATCTATCGTAACCAATACCACCACAACCGAAGTTAAAGTAAAAGAAAAAAGATAATTATGAACACTCATACATTAGTAAACCTGATAGGAAATACTCCCTTGATGGAAACAGTGAATTTAGTCAAAAATAAAAACGTCAAACTTTTATTAAAGCTTGAAGGAAATAATCCTGGCGGCAGTGTAAAAGATAGAGCAGCATATAATATGATCTTTTCAGCTATGGAGAGAGGCGATATTAAAAAAGGCGATAAACTTATTGAACCTACAAGTGGTAATACCGGAATTGCACTTGCAATGATCGCACAATTAATGGGTATTGATATCGAATTGATACTTCCTGAGGATTCTACCAAAGAACGCGTACAAACTATGCGTGCTTATGGCGCTACAGTTATTTTAACGCCTGCTAGCGAAGGAATAATCGGCTCAAGAGATTATGCCGAAAGAAAAGTTGCCGAAGGTGGTTATATTATGCTAAATCAGTTTGCAAACGATGATAACTGGAAAGCACATTACAAAACCACTGGTCCAGAAATCTGGAATGATACCGATGGAAAAGTAACTCATTTTGTTTCGGCAATGGGAACCACTGGAACTATTATTGGCACATCAACTTATCTTAAAGAGAAAAATGCCAATATTCAAATTATTGGAGCACAACCAAGCGATGGTTCTCAAATTCCAGGAATAAGAAAATGGCCAATAGAATATTTACCAAAAATATTTGATGCTAAAAAAGTAGATACTATTGTAGATGTAAGCGAACAAGAAGCACGCGATATGACAAAAAGATTAGCGCTAGAAGAAGGTGTCTTTGCAGGAATGAGTAGCGGAGGTTCTGTAGCTGTAGCTCTAAAAATTGCCAACCAACTAGAGTCTGGGGTAATTGTTGCTGTAATCTGTGATCGTGGTGATCGTTATCTATCTTCAGATTTATTTGATTGATAGAAAAAAGGTTCAAAGTTGCAAAGATTCTGAGGTACTAAGGTTTTAAAAGCTTGCTACAAAAAAATCTTTGCAACTTTGTTTTCTTAGAACCTTAAAAAAAGATGCAAAATTGCAAAGACTCTGGACTTGACACAAAAAAACTTTGAACCTTTGTTACTCAGAACCTTTGAACCTTAAAAACTAAGTTTCTCAGAATTGTTATAAGAAAAGACAATTGTAAAAGTTGCTCCTTTATTTCTGCCAAGGCTCATTGCACTTAGTTTACCACCATTCTTATCGATTATCTTTTTACATAAATATAATCCAATTCCTGTAGAAGTTTCATTGGCAGTTCCTAATTTACTCATTTTCGTAAATTTTTTAAACAACTCTTCGATTCGACTCTGGTCAAAACCAGTCCCATTATCCGAAACAGTAAAAACCAACTCCTCATTATCCTCAAAAATACGCAATAAGATTTCACTTCCAGAATAAGAAAATTTTATGGCATTACTAATCAAATTCACAAGAACCTGAATTAGCAACCCTTCATCTATTTTAAGTACAGCTTCATCAACTGTAATATCCGAAACCAACTTAATGTTTTTTTGTGCCAAAAGCTGTGATACTTGTTCTCTTACAGCTGGAAGAATTGGCGCTATTTGAATTGTTTTAATTACCGAACTCGATTTAGCAATTTCATCTTGTTGTTTTAATAATTTAATGAAATTTTCGATATATCGAAACTGCAAATCTGTCGATTCACAAATTAATTCGGCCATATTTTTAACCGATTCTGACGGATTCTCTTCTATAATAAGCTTTGCTAATCCCTGAGGGTTTCCTGCAAAATTTCTTAAATCATGAGAAATCATATATATCAAATCTTGCTTTTCATTTATAAAACTCTCCGCTTCATCAATAGATTCCTGAATATTACGCATTAGTAATCCAGCTTCATCCTCGTATAGAGATGGCAAAACAGATAACTTTCGGGCTGTTCTGTAATTATCCAATGCTTTAGATGCAACAACAATTGGTTTTATTAATTGAGTTATAACCACCAATGTAACCAAAGTAGCAAATAAGGTCATGATTAAAGAAAAAATCAAAATAGAATTGGCCGAAATTGTATTGTTACCATAAAGGACAAAAAACAAAATTCCGATTAACGGAATATGAATGCCTATAAAAGCAACAAAAAGAAATTTGAACGCATAGCTTTTCTTCAAAAAACTAATCTTCGACAAGATGTGGTACAACTTCATAAAAATAGTGTAAGTTCCTGATAAGCCATAGAATTTGGGGTTCTAGATTAAAACAAAGTTAACTTTTAAACACAAAATAAATGTTAAATAAAAGAAATTGATAAAATTTTTCCGAAATTAAATTTATAAAAGTTTACAAACCCTTATTTTTGCGCTATGGGAAGAAAAAATACAGACAAAGTTGTCTTTCATCAAATACAAGTCCTTGATGCTGGAGCAAAAGGCGTATCGGTAGCAAAAGCTCCCGACGGAAAAGTAATATTTATCCCGAACGTAGTTCCGGGAGATGTGGTAGATGTACAAACCTTTAAGAAACGCAAAGCGTATTATGAAGGAAAAGCCGTGAAATTTCATGAATTATCAGAACATCGCATAGAACCAATTTGCGAGCATTTTGGTGTTTGTGGAGGATGTAAATGGCAAAACATGAAGTACAGCCAACAGTTGTACTACAAGCAAAATGAGGTTAAAAATCACTTACAACGTATAGGAAAAATTGAACTTCCAGAATTTGAAAATATTTTAGGTTCAGAAAAACAGTTTTTTTACAGAAACAAAATGGAATTTTCATTTTCGAATAGCCGTTGGTTAACCGAAAAAGAAATTGATAGTACCGAAGATTTAGGGAATCGTAATGCATTAGGTTTTCATATTCCTAAAATGTGGGATAAAATTCTAGACATTAATAAATGTCATCTGCAAGAAGATCCATCAAATGCAATTAGAAACGAAATCAGAGCTTTTGCTAATGAACATAACTTAGCTTTTTTTAATCCAAGAGAACATTCTGGTTTATTAAGAACATTTATGATTCGTACTGCTTCAACTGGAGAGATCATGGTATTGATTCAGTTTTTTGAAGAAGATAAGGCTAACCGAGAATTACTTCTAGATCATCTTTATGATAAATTTCCAGAAATAACATCGCTACAATATGTTGTAAACGGAAAAGCTAACGATACAATTTACGATCAGGATGTAAAACTATATAAAGGTAGAAATTACATTCTGGAAGAAATGGAAGGTTTAAAATTTAGCATCAATGCAAAATCTTTTTACCAAACCAATTCTGATCAAGCATATGAGTTATACAAAATCACTCGTGATTTTGCAGGTCTTTCTGGTCACGAAACAGTATATGACCTATACACAGGAACTGGAACAATAGCACAATTCGTATCTAAAAAAGCTAAAAAAGTAATTGGTGTAGAAAGTGTTCCAGAAGCAATTCTAGATGCTAAAGCAAATGCAGAACGCAATAATATTACCAATTGTGAGTTTTTTGTTGGAGACATGAAAGTTGTATTTAACGAAAGTTTTATTGCCACACATGGTAAACCAGATGTTATTATTACTGATCCACCTCGTGACGGAATGCACAAAGATGTAATTGAACAAATTATGAAAATTGCTCCAGAAAAGGTAGTTTATGTAAGCTGTAACTCAGCTACACAAGCACGTGATTTGGCATTAATGGATGAAAAATACAAAGTAACTCGCGTAAGACCAGTAGATATGTTCCCGCAGACACATCACGTAGAAAATGTTGTACTTTTGGAACTTCGCTAAGTTCTAGTTAACAAAAACGCGTGAAGCATAAATCACAAACAATAAATGAAAAAAATACTTTTTATAATAATCATAATTGCCTTCACTTTTTCAGGATGTGAGAAAGATGATATTTGTGATGCTAATACACCTACGACACCTCGATTGGTAATTTCTTTTTTTGACCGTGATAATACTACAGTTCCTAAAACAGTAAGAAACCTAAAAGTGATTGGCGAAGGAATGACTGAAGGTATTGTCTTTAATGAAAAGGCTCTTGTCGAGGCAGACAAATACATCACTAATGGAAATACTATTTCTATACCGCTTAAAACAAATGCCGAAAGCACAACGTATCGTTTTATTTTAAATTACAATGATCCAAATACGGCTTTGATAAACGAAGATAGATTGAAATTTAATTATACCCATCAAAATATTTTTGTTTCAAGAGCATGTGGTTATAAAACCACTTTTGAATTAGATCGAAATACACCATTTGTTCGCACTGATTCTGATATTGCAGAAGGATTTTGGATGCAGGTTGTTAATGTAGAAAAGTTTAATATTGAATTAGAAAATGAGACACACATCAAAGTATATTTTTAGTTTTTGCCTTATGTTGTCTTTGTTTTTGGTTCAAGCCCAAGAAACACCTACAACAAAAACTACGCTAACAAACAAAACTGAAACAAAACCTGTAAAAACTACTCCTAAAAAAGCAGCTACACAGGAAGCTAAAAAAGACAGCATTCCTGCAAAAACTGATCGTTATGGAGTACGTGTTGGTGTCGATTTATATAAATTAACTCGCAGCTTATATGATTCGGACTATAAAGGTGTAGAATTCGTAGGAGATTATCGATTATCCAAAAAATATTATCTGGCTGCCGAAATAGGTATCGAAGATAAAACTACCGATGATGACAGACTTAATTCAACAACAAATGGTACCTACATAAAAGCAGGATTTGATTACAATTTGTATGAAAACTGGCTTGATATGGAAAACATAATATCAGTCGGTTTGCGTTATGGTTTCAGCACATTTAGCCAAGAATTAAATACATATAAAATATACAATTCAGATAGATATTGGGGAGAACTTCCTCCTGAGGTTTCAGGCACAAAGTATAGTGGTTTATCTGCTAGTTGGCTAGAAGTAAATGCAGGAGTAAAAGTAAAAGTAATCAATAATATATTTGTAGGCTTCAGCGTGCAATTAAAAACATTGGTTACAAACAAAAAACCAGACAACTTCGATAATCTTTATATTCCTGGATTCAACCGAACATATAACGGTAATTTCGGAATTGGTTTCAACTATACTGTTTCTTACTTTATTCCTATTTATAAGAAAAAGGTAGTAATCCCAGAAATAGAAACCAAAAAATAATATAATCTTACAATTTGGTTATTCATATAACAATAACCAAATTGTAAAATATATAAATAGGTACTACCCTATTTCTTTAATTCCTTTCATGAAAATCCATTTCATAAAAAGTTTCTCACCATCTTTAGTTTTAGCGGCTTGAAATTTTGGAGACAAAAGAGTTCCAATAACAAATGCTGTCATAGGAACCCAAAATCCTGTTAATCCTGAGTATTCAGCTACCAAAAATCGAGCTAATATAAATAATATAGCAAAACAGCCCAACTGATATAAAAAAGCTCTTACTTGTAATTTTGTCATTTTTTTTTTAAAGTTACTGAGGTTCTGAGGCTCTAAGATCCTGAGCTTAAAAACTCAGCAATTTAGTATCTTAGCCACTTACAACCTTAAATTATTATTATTTTTTAAAGTTACTAAGTTCCTCAGGCTCTAAGGTGCTAAGCTTAAAAACTCAGCAACTTAGTATCTTAATTACTTAGAACCTTAAATTATTCAGTTACCTGAAACTTAGTTCTCTTACTTCCTTCGTACATTTCGTATTTTACTAATCTGGCTTCTAAACTTGCGTTAAAAAGTTTGATTTTACGAGATGGTTTAAGCCCAACGTATTTCAAGGCTTCAAGATTAGCAGTAATAAACCAAGCATTAGTTGCTGGGTAATTTTTCTTTAATGTATCGCCAATGTTTTTATAGAATTCTTCCATATGAATATCCAAACGCTCATCATAAGGCGGATTAAATACCATGTGTAAAGTTCCTTGAGTTGTTTTTTCAGTATCAAAAAAGTTATTCTCTTCGATAGTGACATAATCCTCCAAGTTAGCATTCTTAATATTGTCTTTAGCTTTGCTAACAGCACTTGGTGCTTTATCAAAACCTTTTATAGTATAATGAAACTCTTTAGTTTTTTTCATCAAACTGCTTACAATCTGATCAAATAAATCATTATCCCAATCGTTCCATTTTTCAAAAGCAAACTCTTTTCTGTTAATATTCGCTGGAATATTACATGCAATCATAGCCGCTTCAGCAAGAAAAGTTCCCGAACCACACATCGGGTCTAGAAAATGACCTTGACCTTCCCAACCAGACAGCAATAAAATTCCTGCTGCCAATACTTCATTTATAGGAGCAATATTTGTAGCCGTTCTATATCCACGTTGGTGTAATGAATTACCAGAAGTATCCAAAGCAACCGAAACCTGATCTTTATCGATATGTACATTAATCCTTAAATCCGGATGTGTTTTATCAATACTTGGTCTTTGCCCGGTACGTTCTCTAAATTGATCTACAATAGCATCTTTACACTTTTGAGAAACAAATTCAGAGTGATTAAAATGTTCTGAATGCACCGTTGCATCAATCACAAAAGTCTGATTAGCGTTTATAAGCTTAGACCAGTTTACCCCCGAAATACCTTTATATAAAGCTTGTTCATTATTTGCTCTAAAAAAGTAAATTGGTTTTAGCACCTTCAATGCTGTACGCAACGACAAGTTGGCTTTGTACATAAACCCTTTGTCCCCCTTAAAACTTACCATTCTCACACCTTGTTCAACATCTTGTGCTCCTAGCAATTGTAGTTCTTTTGCTAAAATTTCTTCAAAGCCAAAAAAGGTTTTGGCCACCATTTTAAAATTATCTTCCATTTTTATATTTAAATTAAAACAGATTTATTTAAACTAAAATCAATCTGTAATAAAAAATTTTCGAATTTACACAGCGACATTGTTAGTCTATCACTTGCAAAATAGTTATTTTTCAGCAAAAATACACTAAATTTGCGGGACTTGAATTAATTGAAAAAGAATAAATGTCTGAAGCACATAACCCATCTACCCCAAATACAAACCAACCGTCCGAAAACTGGTTCACTTCTTGGTTCGACACACCCTATTATCATATACTATATAAAGACAGAAATTATAGAGAAGCGCAAATTTTTATGGATAATCTTACACATTATCTTAACCTTCCAGAAAAAGCCAATGTACTTGATTTAGCTTGTGGAAAAGGACGCCATTCTATTTATTTAAATCAACTAGGATTTAATGTTCTAGGAGCCGATTTATCAGAAAACAGTATTGCCGAAGCTAGCAAGAATAGCAATGAAACTTTGCATTTTAAAGTGCACGATATGCGCGAGCCATTCGAAGAAAAATTTGATGCTATTTTTAATTTGTTTACCAGTTTTGGTTATTTCGAAAGTGACGACGATAATCTTACCACACTAAAAGCAATAAAAGCAAGTTTAAGCGAGTATGGTTTTGCTGTAATCGATTTTATGAACGTAACACAAGTAATCGAAACACTAGTTCCCGAAGAAGTAAAAACAGTCGACGATATTGATTTCCATATCAAACGATACGTAGAGGACGGACATATATTTAAAGAAATAGATTTTGAAGACCAAGGACGTAAATTTCATTTTACCGAAAAAGTAAAAGCACTAACATTAAAAGATTTCGAAGACTTAATGGAACAAGCAGGTATTTTCCTTTTGGATACATTTGGTGATTATAAACTAAAGAAATTCCATAAAACTGATAGCGAACGATTAATCATGATTTTTAAATAGGTTTAATCGTTTAACTGTTAATTTGTTTAATCGATTAAGCAAAGTAACAAAATCGACAAAACGATTAAACAAAAAACCGATTAAACAAAAAGATGAATTATCTATTACCCCTACTTTCTGTATTACTAGGATATATTGTTGCATTGGTACTTAAACCAAAAGACAAAACCAATCTTAAACTTTTATTGGCTTTTAGCGGGTCATTCCTGCTATCACTTACAGTAATGCACCTGTTGCCAGAAGTTTACGAATCCCACAACCACAATATTGGGTTATTTATAATGCTCGGAATTTTATTCCAAATCATACTCGAGTTTTTCTCTAAAGGAGCTGAACACGGGCACGTACATGGTCATGCCAAAATGCATCAAATTCCGTGGTTGCTCTTTATAAGTTTATGTATTCATGCTTTCCTAGAAGGATTTCCTGTGAGTCATCATCACGATATCGTCATAGGAATTGCCATACATCACTTACCTATTGCAATTATTTTGACCACTTTTTTCGTCAATGCCGAGCTTAACAAAAAAGCCATTTTCGCATTTATGATAACCTTTGCAATCATGACACCACTAGGAACTATTGCATCGGAATATTTACCATTTTTAAACGATTATTACACCGAAATCACAGCCGTAGTAATCGGGATATTATTCCATATTTCATCAACTATAATCTTTGAAAGTAGCGAAGGACACAAATTTAATATTGCCAAAATTTCGATGATTATATTCGGAATCGCTTTGGCATATTTTATATAGTTTGGGCGTGACCACATTTACAAAAGGCGCTATTTAGCAAACCGCTTATATGCGCCTTCTGTAAATACGGTCGGGCTATCCGCACTACTTCGGTAGTTAGCTCCTATCCCTCACGCAAAAACAATAACTTATCGTTTTCAAAAAACATCTAACAGTTCCGAAGTCCAATGTTATTAAGTTAAGCTTATTAGAAAGCAACATTAATCTTGTAAAGATGTAAAACGCAAAGCTTAAACACAATCTTGTCATTTCGACGAAGGAGAAATCTTCGTGAGCAACTCTACAAAGCTAGGACTCTCGTTGCGGAGTTTCTTGTGGAGATTTCTCCTTCGTCGAAATGAACTGTGTTTAAAAGCAAATTTATTTTTAATTATTTTGTAAATAATATTCATTTTTTGATGCTAAAGCAAATGCTTGTTTAAGTAGTTTGTTTGCTACAGCGATTAAAGCTATTTTTTTAGCTTTTCCTTTTTCGACTAATCTATCGTATAATTCTTTACAAGCAGCATTACATTTTTTAGCAGACCAAGAGCAAACATATAGCATTGCCCTAATGCGACTCATGCCCATTTTACAAATTTTCGACTTCCCTTTTACACTTGTTCCAGATTCGAAAATACGAGGACTTATTCCAACATAAGAACTCAATTGTCTTGCATTATCAAATTTTGTAAAACCACCACTTATGACAATTAACAACATAGCTGTTTTTATTCCGATCCCAGGTATACTTTTTAATTGCTGAAAAAGTTCATTATGTTGATCCTTTATAATTGCAATCATTTTATTCTCAATAAGAGCAATTTCAGTTTCTAATAACAATATCATTTTTTCTAAACTTTCCTTTAATGCCAAAGATTCTACCGCATTGTATTTAAAAGCTTCTCGCTGTCTGATCAGACCTGTTCTGGATTTATTCATTTGCTCAACATAAGCATGCATTTGCTTTATCTCCAATACATATTCTGCTTCTGGTTTCCATAAATTTGGAGTTTGACTCTTTCCATATTCAGCAATCATTACAGCATCTTTTTTGTCTGTTTTTGTTCGGGACATTCGCATTTGGCTAAAACGTCTGATTACTAGAGGGTTTATTACACAAACCGAGGCCTTCCTATTAAAAAGAAATGTAGCTAATTTTAAGTAATAAGGTCCGCTGGCTTCCATTACACATATAGCATAATCTTGATTTAATAACTCTTTGAATTTTATAAACCCCGCATTGTCATTGCTAAACTTAAAATGTGAATATTTCTCATTCTCCATTTTAATAGCAACATCAAAACTTAATTTTGATATGTCAATTCCGATGTAATTTTTGTTTTTTGTCATAACTTTGTTTTTAAGTAAAAAGTAAACGGAAGAAATCTGCTATTGACTTATCAATCCTAAATACAGGCTCCAGGCCTAATGAACTGTCCAAGCTCAAAAGCAGAGAGGGAAAGGAACTACCATTTCGAACAGTCTATTATGACAAATGACAATTTTTAGTTTTTATCTTTCCCTTTCTTCTGTTGAAAATCTAAACATAAATGTACTAAAAACAGAAATCCTTTTTTATTACAAACATAGGATGACAAGTTTAGGGTTATTTTGTGTAAAACTAAAGTTCTTTACATCCGATAGCACAGATTAAAAATCCGTGCTATCGGAGCAGGTATTTTAATATGGTGGTTTTAATTTTTGTTCCATTTCTAAACTCGTCAAATATATTTTGTCAATATTTGGCCAAGCAATATAATAAGTCCAGTTTTTTCCATCTCTTGTACAAGCAATCAAATATTCACCGTTTTCTATTTCTTTTACGTGATATTCGCCACAACCTTTAATGTTGTTCTTTATCATTAACTTACTAATTGTGAGGAGTTCTTTATTTGTTGGTTCTCTCCAGTTCGTTTCATAGGTTCTTCTATCGTTTATAGCAGTATTGCTTTCTTCACTGTATTTGCCTAATATCCAAAAGAAACCAATTACTATTAATATTATCCATAAAAGTTTTTTCATAATTTAATTAGCTTAAAGTTTGTAAGATTATTTCTGTTTTGTATATTTTCAAGAAAATATCAGTCCAAATATAAAAGCTTATAATATTGTAATATTATGGTTAACCATAAAAGCTGTTGATTTTTAAATCTCAGTTTTACCTTTGTCAAAGTTCAAAAAACTTTGACAAAGGATTAGCGAAACAGCTTTGCGACCTTAGCGTTTTACAAGCTAATCAATATAAAAAACCTTTGCTCCCGAAGCCTCGGGATTGCAGTTAAATTCACAATACACGATATACTGGATATTGCAAATGAGCCTTTTCATAATATGCAGAATGTTTGTAAACCCAATCCAGTTGTGCTTCGGGATCTTTGGCAAGTTTTGGATCGTTGAGTTTTGCTTGTTCCAATTCAGCTTTTAATTTTGGGTTGTCTTTTAGAAGTTTAGCCGCAGTATCTTCAAAAACATACTCCGAATAGCCTTCTTTTTGTTGTAGCATTGTATCAAAGAAATTCCAATTAAAGAAAGAGTCTACACCTTCTGGTTCTAATGTTTCCAATAAGTATTTAATTGCTTTTTGTTGGGTCGAGAATACATAATCGCCTTTATAAAAAGGTACTTTTGTTAACTGAGAAGTTACTTTAGTATTTCGATGTAAATAATGTCCTTCGTAAGCAGAATTCGTCGTTTTAAAATCGGCAATTCGGTAGCTCTCAACTTCTATAATTGTATCTTTTTTTAGTTGTGTATAAGTTACACCATTGCTTTTTAGTAAATCGATAACATTCCAGAATCCTTTAGGAATAATATACGCCGTAGGAACAGTAATATTCTTAACCGATTTGAATTCTTTGATATAAGGAATGTCTTTTTTGTATGGTTTTGTTCTGTCATAAAATAATCTGTTACCAGTTGTAACTTCGCTCTTTTTGTGAGTTGCTTCATATCCTAAAAATGAAAAGGTTGTCATTTTTGTGCTATCGATTTCCCATTTTATAGTATATGGTTTTTTAGGAGCATATTGCGCTTCGTTTTTTAAACGCATTTCCTTTATTTTTTTATAATTAGCATCTGTAAAATCAATTGTAGATGTCATGTATTCGTAAGTAGCTTTTACACGATCGGCATAGTTTTTAAGCATATGTGTTTCGACCACAAAACCTATTGTATTAAAAAGAGAAGTGTATCCTGTTGTGTAACGCGGACTATCCGAAAATTGTATAAAACCATTGTCAGGAGTTTCTTCAAATGCATTCACATAAGGTGTTGTTTCCAGATTTTTTTTCTGTAAATCCTTTACCAATGCCGGCATCATTTCCTGATTTAGATAATCACCTAAAACTGTTCCTAGCTTATTATGTTGTGTCATAATATAAGTCAGCTTATATTGATAATCGGAACCATTGCTTACATGATTATCGATAAACACATCAGGGTTTGTTTTATGGAATATCTCCACAAAACTTTTCGTGTTGCGAGTATCCGATTTAATTAAATCACGGTTTAGGTCATAGTTTCTGGCATTTCCGCGAAAGCCATATTCTTCCGGTCCATCCTGATTGGCTCTTGTAGTCGAGTTTCTGTTTAAAGCACCGCCAATATTATAAACAGGAATTGTTACTATTACTGTGTTTTTTGGTGCTTTTATCTTTCCTAAAGCCAAATCTCTAAACAGTTGCATAGTTGCGTCAATTCCGTCAGGTTCGCCAGCATGAATCCCATTATTAAGAAGAATTACTGCTTTATTCTTTTTGATTGCCTCAAAATTAAATTGCTTGTCAGGATTATAAGTTATCATGTGTAGAGGATATCCACTATCTGTCAGTCCCATTTCTTCCATTTTGATAGTCGGAAAATCATGCGCAAGAAGCGTATAGTATTTTATGGTTTCTTGATAATTAGCAGATTGGTTTCCGTTTCCTTTTTCGAAATAAGTCTCGTATTTATTGTTTTTCTGAGCAAATATCGAACAGGTTAGGAATAAAAAGCATAAAGTAAAAATTCTCATGGTTTGGTTTTTTTAATAGAAATCAAATATAATTATTTTCTTTTAAGGCACTATCCCGAAGCTTCGGGACTAAGTTGCAAAGGTTGCTTGATTGTCTAATATTATGCAACGATTAACTATAAAGAATACAAAGTTTTGTTTTGACTATAGTAGAGATTAACCGCAAAAGAGGCACGGTTTTACGCAAAGAGCGCAAGGTAGATAAAAGTACCACGAAGCTTTGTGGTAAAATAACTTGACGTTAAAATAAAACCATCATTTTTAAAACTTATAATCATATAACTTTTCTCATAAATTATATAATTTTTTTTATTTTATAATTATGACTTTCGTTATGTTTTAATTATAAAACCCCAAAACTATGAGAAATATTAACCAAATTGCTATTGTTTCGAGTATGCTAATAAGTTTATTAAGCTGCTCTAGTGATAAAGATGTCGATGTAAATCCAGGTACAATAACAAATCCTGTAGAAGGAAATGCTGCCAATACAACTTACAAGCCAGCATTTGAAGGACAAACCCGAATTAGTGGTGTGCAAACCAATACACCTTATGAGGGAGTTGTTATTGCTACAACATTAACAAGCCCATGGGGAATTACAAGTCTTCCTGATGGTAGATTATTAATCACCGAAAAAACAGGAACGACGCGTATCGTTACGACTACAGGAGTTGTAAGTAGTACAATTACAGGTATTCCTGCCGTTAATTCTGCCGGACAGGGTGGTTTATTAGGACTATGTATTGACCCTGAATTTGTAACTAATCGTATGATTTACTGGGTTTTTGCAGAAGCTACAACTGGTGGAAACAATACAGCAGTAGCCAAAGGAAAATTATCAGTTGATGAAAAAACAATCGAAGGCGCAACCGTTATTTACAGAGCTAAACCAGCCAATGCAAGTACACTTCATTATGGCGGACGTATTCTTTTTGATAAAACAGGTTTTCTTGTTGTAACTACCGGAGAAAGATCTGTGCTTGAAACCAGACCATTAGCACAATCAGTTGCAACAGGTTTGGGTAAAGTAGTTAGAATAACAAAAGAAGGGCAACCCGCAACTGGAAATCCTACTTTTACGCAAACTGGAGCTTTACCAGAATTATATAGTATTGGTCATAGAAATCCACAGGGTTTAGCACTTAATCCTGTTACTAATGAAATTTGGGTTGCTGAGCACGGGCCACGTGGAGGAGATGAAATCAATCGTATAAAGGCAGGTGCAAATTACGGATGGCCAACCATTACATACGGAATAGAATACAGCGGAGAAAAAATTGGAGCGGGAATTCAGCAACAAGATGGTTTGGAGCAACCAGTTTACTATTGGGATCCAGTGGTTTCACCAAGCGGAATGACTTTCTATACAGGAAATCGTGTTCCAGAATGGCAAAATAATCTTTTCATAGGGGCTTTAAGCGGAATGCATATCGTACGTCTTGCCATAAAAGACAATAAAGTTGTTGGGGAAGAAAGACTTTTGGCTTCAGAAAACCAACGTTTTAGAGATGTCACTCAAGGTAAAGACGGAGCATTATACGCTATTACTGATGGAGGAAGACTTTATAAGATTGACAAAAAATAACAATTAATTTCTTTGTATTATTACAAACTAAAAAATAAAATGTACATAAATTAAAAATGGAATGTGCATTTTCAAGGAAAAATATCAATTTTAATCTTTATTCAAATGGTTAGTTGAGAGGTTTTTTATTGATTAATAATGTAGTTACAATATAAAAGCCAATGAACTTTTAAAAGAAGTATATTATCTTTCAAAAGCTCATTGGCCTGTTTGTTAAAATATTTTATTAGGTGTTTATGCTACTTTTGCAGTAGAAATTTGTAACCAACCAGTAGTTGCTTTTTCATATATAAAAGAACCGAATGCCATATTTGTACAATGAACACGGAAACCAATTAGAGCATTAGGATATGTTGAGTTTAAATATGCTAAAGATGGTTGAGATGTTGATAGATCATTTACTATTGTTGCTTTCGCTACATAAGCACTATCAGCTTGTCCCTTGGTTACAAATTGATTATTTAAAGTTGCAGGACTACCTGAAACAGTACCATTTACTTGTAATTTATCGACTAAATTATCAACTTTAGTATTAATTAATATACCTCCAGTATTTTTAAACCTCATCCACTCATTTCCAGTTAGCATTCCAGTAATAGCTAAGTCTCGTCTAGTACCTGACTCTACACCAAAACCTGATTGAATCCAATTGGTATCAGCTCCACTTATGATTCTCATATAGCTATTTACACCTCCGTTATCTCCTAAATAAAATGGAATGTTAGGAGGAACACCTACAGCTTGCCCTGAGTCAATGATAGTTCCAGTTGTCAAAGCTCCATTTAACCATCTAGATACCCTATTGTTTGTTCCAGTTCCAGTTATGATATTTGATGGGATATCTGCTGTTGTAGCTAATGTACCTGATTTATTAGGTAGCCATAAATCATTATTTTGAGTTGGTTTTTGTGTCTGCAGCATAACACTAAAACCATCAATTATCCAAAATAGTCTTTGATACCCAAATCGGAAATAATTGGTTGCACTAACAAAGTTATATGTGGCATCTGAACTTACAGCAGAGTAAGGATAATCGGCTGTTTTGGGTGCCTTAATTACAATATTATTATCGTTTATGATTAATTTATTGGATAATGTTATAACATTTGAACGAATCCAGGCCCACCAATTAAATAGTTTTAATCGGCTCACAGTTTTTCCATCTTCTGTTACTGTTGCAGTAATTTGTGTTTCTGCATCAGAGGCAAGTGGTGTGGTTTTTAGTTCAGTAATTTCACTAAACTCCAATTCTCCTGTAGCGTTTGTAGTTAATATTTTGTTTGGTTGATTTTTCTCTAAATCAGCAACCTTTATTCTGTTATGATTTGTACTCATTTTTATATTTTTTTAATTATTTTATTCTATGGTTTAGAAGCTACACGTGCCGGAAAGATTTGCATATACTTGTGCGTTTTCTGCCAACCATGAATCTCTTTTTGCATTTGCATCAATTAGACTGCTATTAGATAAAAACATATTAGGATAAGCAGTAAGTGTTACAGTACTTCCTTTTTGTCCGTTAGGGCATTCTTTTATTTTGTCAAGGGTACTTAATGTACTATAATATCTTGGACTTGGAGGACAAAACCGAGTATCCAGAATAGGAGCGATATAATCTACATCTGAAATTAAATTATCTTTTATTTCTCCAGCAGAACTATTATCATCTGTGTAGTATAGTTCAAGTTTAGTAAAAAATTTATATCCTGTATTTCCCATATTTTTTGTTTTAATAATTTATTACTATTTCTGCTGTAGAGGAACTTTTGGTATATGTTATGTATCCCAATTGAGATGGTTTTCTTGCACCCCAAGGTATTTTTTTAGAAAAAATTAATTTTTGAACTTTACTTCCTCCTGTATTTATCATATCATATCCTTCCTTATTCATTGTGCCTCCTCTATAGGTAGTTATTTCTATTTCCATATTTTCGGTATCTCCATCATTACTTGACCATTGACAACCAATACTTACTTGTACTGTTTTTAAAGTAGAGAAATCGGTTGTGAATTTTTTGAAGTTTACTAAATATGCATCTTTTTCTGAGATTTTCTGAAGTTCACCAGATGACATCATATAGGCATCTGCCGCTTTAAGAGTGCCCTTAGGAATTTCTAGTAAAGGAGCCCAACTGACATTATATCCCAAACGATAATCATATTCAGTTCCTGTGTTAATAAATGAAGTAGAGGGTTGGATGCTTTCTCCTTTTTCTTCTCCCCATTTATAGCGTATTACCATATAATCAAAAGGCAATAATGCTGTTGTAGGTTCAATTACACAGGTAGGATTTATTCCTCTCCATGCAGTAGTCCTTGGCCTACATGTTCCTAAATTATTTGCATATGCTTGTGCATTTGCGTTTAACCATGAAGTAGCTTGTAAATTTGCATCTGCAATACTTATAGGCGATACAAATTGCTTTGCATTGGCCGTAAGCATAACAGGACTCCCTACAATTCCACCTGAACAATCATTTTTTGCTGTAGTTACAGTTTTTTCTATATTGAAGTGACCTGTAATAGGCTTATCTGGATTATTTGGATCTAGTGAAGCAAAAGGTGTATATTCTTCCATATTTTATTTTTTAAGAAGTTTTATGATTTACTGTTTAATAAACCCAAACCGTGTATTAGAGAAATCTTTAAAGTATGATTAAACATCTTTTAAAGCTTTTATTTTTTAATGTATTTGTTTTCTAATACAGGTGGTTTGAGTTAAATTATCTTTTATAAAGAGCTTGAACTATATCATTCCTCCATCAGTAATTGACCAATTGTTTGGTTGTCCTGTTAATTTGGCTCTACCTGTAGCACTGGACGAAGAATATTTTGCAGTACCAAATGATATGTCTTTTAATTTGTTTACATATTTTGAACTCCAACCGTTATAGATAGAATCTAAGTTGGCAGAAGAGAAAGTAGTTGGAGTTTTATCATCCATGAAGTAAAAAAAGTCATTAACATTTGTTACATCCCAATTTCCAAGTGGCTGATTAAATGCAGTTGCGTTATAGAACATAGAACTCATATTGATAGCAGATTGAGTATTCCAATTTCCAATAGGTTGGTTAAATGCAGTAGCTCCTGAAAACATCATTGACATGTCCGTAACATTACTTGTAATCCATTTACCTATTGGTTGATTAAATTTTTCTGTATATGTAAACATTTGGGACATATCGTTAACCTTGCTTGTGTTCCAATCTCCAATAGGTTGATTGAATAATTTTGCTGTAAAGAACATTCCGCTCATTGTAGTAACATTACTTGTATTCCAGGAACTGATATTTTGATTAAATTTATCTGAAAATCTAAACATGCAGCCCATATCTGTAACCGAATTTACAATCCATTCGTTACATCTGTTTATTGTGGTCATTTCAAAACATGATTCAAACGCATATTCTAATGATGTTGTACCAGTTAAATCTAATGTATCGGTTACTTTAGATAAGTCAAGATTTTCACACCCGCGAAAGTATCCACCTTCAGTTGTTCCTAATTTTAATATTCCCCATTGAGAAATACTTAATATTTTTGATTTATCATTGCTTCCATCAAATTTCCAACCTGTACATACACCACTAATAGAGACGGTGTAAGTTCCTGCTACAGCATAAGTATGTGTCACTTCGGGTGAATTGTATGAATTGATAATGCTAGTCTTACCATCACCCCAATCAACAGTCATATCATATGTGCCTGAAGATATTAATGGTAGTGTTATTTGATAGTCTGATGAATTGTTTGTTCTCCAGGTAGATATAAATTTCCCTCTTGGAGCAGTTGGTATTCCAATCTCTGGACTATAGACCCTTATCTCTATTGTAGCAGGTTCTATAGCGTCTGATAGTGTTCCTGTTGTCATAGCTGTACTATAAACACGTACGACATTATTGTCTTGTCTAGAGCCTCTAAGGTATTTTGTTGTTAGAAACGAGTCGGTTAATAGGACAGTTGTTTTGTCATTTATGAATGCTCCAGCTAAAGTAGCCGAATATTGGCCTACAGCATTTCTGCTCCATACAACTGTTCCTCCTAATGTGTTTTCTAGAACGGTTGCTACAGGAGCAGATGTTCCTGATTGTGTTAACAATGCAGTATATACTCTATATGGACGACGTTCTATTGTAGTCCCAGAATCAGATTCAGAACCAGATGTAGCACTTAAATTTTTATACCAATAATCTACCTCTATATTCCTATTTGTTATTGGAGAGGAGAAAGTAAGTATTGCCGTATCATAATTCAAGGTATAATCAGCTCCTTCAAGGAGTAATTGACCATTTTTAAATGCTTGAACACTAAAATTAATTGGTGATTTTTTTAAAAAGATTGTTGTACCATTAAAGTTATCAAAATTTTCTTTAAGTGGAAAGTAACAATTACCCGTAATAGTACTTACATTTTGTAAACCAGCACGCAAAAGTGCTGGTGTTACATAATGCTGATCATCGGTTCCTGTTTCGACCATCTGGATATTGGCCTTATCCTCATCTTTATGAACAAAACTATCGAAGATCTCTCCAAAATCGTTTTGTGAAGGAATATCACCATTTTCAAATTTGTTTCTAATGTTAATTCTGCTTGTAGCCATGTTGCTTTAATTTTATTTTTTGTACTATAAATGTTTTTAGATTCTCTTATTTTATATCGTAATACTTTGATTATGGTATTTTGTTTGTTAAAGAGTAAGGATGTTTTCTTCGTAGCTGAACATGCCCGAAGAGTTTTCGGAAATTAACTTGAAGTGATGATAAATTCTCTCATCGTTTTGAGTCTTGATTATTAATTCGTCGCTGTAGCCTTTTATTTCTTCCAATGGTATGATAATTTCATTTTTGTTGGATGTTGCTACATGAATTTCATCCCAATTTCCTTGATTATTCATTTTATAGAGATGATATTTACCATTATGTACAGTTTTTTCCCAATTAAAAATGACTGGTTTAAGTACCGATTTATTTGCTCCAATAGGAATCCCAGAAGCTTTTAATACAGGTGATTCGGGCGAAACATTATCAGCAATAACTGTTGCAGTAATTTTTGATGGTTGCGAAGGAGCATAATCGATATGGATAATCGTATTTTGCTCAGTCGAACTTGGATCAGCATACTCAATTTCGCGCGATACAGTAACTCTATAAAAAAGGCCTTCTCCAAACGGAATATTTTCCAAATCTTCGAAATCATCATAAACCGTCCATATATTATCAAAATCATCTGATAAGGTTTCTTCATCAATTATGATTTCTTTAACCAGTGTCATTGTTCTTGTTGATTGAGCGTTTAGTAGCGAATCGGCACGATAAATATTTATTTTCCTAATTTTATGCTCTGGTTGATATGGATTTAATTCTATCTGGATTGCAGGTTGAATTCCTAAAACAGGATTAGCCAAAACAGGCATGATTCGTTTTATTTCTGGTGTTTGTGGCGGGTTTGAGGCCACTAACTTTACAGGACCTAAAAACGGACCAAATTCACTAAAATTCATTTTAATATCCATTTCACGAACTCCATAAAAATAAATATTTTGTGAGGTTCCATCCAGGGTAAAATCTGTAAATTGAGTTATATTATCAGCAACATTGATCATTTTCATCATCGGAGCTATATCAAAATCTGAATCGGTAGGTTTTAAAATATTTCCGTTTTTGTCTTTGATTGTTTGTTTCTTGGCAATAGGAACATAACTTTCATGTGCATTAATTGCATCATAGATAATAGGTACTTCAGTAAGTGGTACAAAGGCTGTATGAACAGCTTGCTCAATAAAATGAATTGCTAATAAATGGTCTTTGATACCGTCTTCCTTAGAAATTAAAATCTGATTAAGAGCTGTTAATTTTGTAATCTTTTTTACTGATTTTTTTTGCGTTTTATTATGCCAATCGATAAAATCATTAATAGATTTTATTAATTCTTCATTGTCTGGAAGAGGAAAGCGAAATTTAAGTAAAGCATCTTCTTCTTGTGGATATTCGTTATATTCAATAAGCTTCCTCACTGGGGCAGGAACAGGCACTTGGCCAGGTTCTAACAAATCGCCAGGATTCAATTGCTTGTTGAGGTTTAATAAAGAACCAAAATCTAAAAAGTTTTCCCATCTATTGGCAAAGAACTTTTCATTGTTTCCGCCAAGTTCTTTTAGCTTTTCGCGAATCGTGTTTATTGTCTTTCTCTCATATAAAACGCTTAACAATGCTTCATCATTGGCTCGATAATGCAATATGCCATGTGGTTTATGACCATCTTTGGTACTGTATTTCGTTGTAAAAGTATAGGTCGAACGTTTAAAAAAGTCTGGTCTGGTAGCATATAAACTACCTTTTACTTCTTCGGGTTTAATAGGTTTTTCGACTGTAACGGCATACATAGGACTAGGTGTACTAATTTTAGAGTCGTAATCCAATTTATCAGAGTGGCTACGAATCCCGAATATAGAATACCTGGTATTTTCTCCTTTTTCAGGGTAAATATTCTCTTTGGTCAGGTCATAAGCTGGATTTGCAAAAAGATATGTTTTATAACTTGGATAATAGTTTACTTTTTGGTGTCCTACTCTGATTTCATCATATGTTGGGTCCATCGTAAAGCTGCCATCATCAACTAGTTTAAAATCTGAATCATTAATATAAAGGACTAAATCATCAGTTCCTCCAATATTGTCTGTGCGGAATACTTTAAATTCTTTTCTTGGTTTTACAGGAGTTGTACCTCCTTTTTCAATAGAGTGTTCTGTAAATAATCTGATGATTCCGTTGAACCATTCTACCGAGTTCTCTATGTTTTGCCCTTTATATTGTGGATGTTGCTCCAGTTTAAAACCAGGGAACGTAATTTTATATAATCCTAAATGTTTTTCATCTTCCAAAGGAATTTGGTTTCCATTAGCGTCATTTTCATAAGCTACTTCTGTGACTCTTTCTATAAAAGCTGATTCCCAAATACCTCGAGTTTTTTCTACTTGATAATTTTTATTGCCATCAGGGTCTTTAGAATAAATTGTTTCTCGATTTACCTTTTTTAGATTAGTTGGATATTGGACTTTAAAATCAATAGGACCAAGCTTATGCCAATTTGTAGGCGTTAACATATTCTCAACCAAAGTGCATAATTTGTTTTCTGGAATTATAATAGGCTGGATTTGTTCAGAATCTATAGTCGCATTTCCTTCAGAAAAGATACTTGAAGCGACTTCTTTGTTCATTACCTCAACAGTCACAGAAAAGTCATTAGGTTTTTTCGGATCAATAGAGTCAATAATTTCAACTTTATTAACAACGAAGTTTTGATTTCCTATGGTTAAAATCCCGCCGATAAAACGATCTTTATTAGTTTTTGTAATTCCTAAAACAATTTTTTCACCAGTACTAAGAATAGTGTGGCCTTTTATTGTAACAGTCGAAAGGATACTATCGTCTTGATTATTTTCAACACTAACAATTTTTGCAATTTCGCCTAATGGGAGACTATTTCTATAAAAAATATCAAAAGAGTCTGCGAATAATTCTTCATTATCAGGATAAATGGCCTCAGGATCTTCTTCAGCAACTTTAGGGTTCATTTCTTTAGGAATACTATAATTTACCAATTCATGTATTGAATAATAGTCGAAAAGGACTCTGATAAAAGTATCATCATCTGAAGTAATTTTTTCTAAACGATTTTGCTCATTTTGAGTCGTAAACATCAAAGGATTTTCCTCAGTAATCAAAAGTGCATTGATGCTACTAGGAGCCATTAATGTATTAGTAGGTTTAATATCTGAGGTAATACTTACTTGTTTACCCGATGTTGCTCTCGAAAAGATATTTATACCATATCCTTGGTATATATGAAGTCCTGTTTCTCCCTGGCGAACATTTAAGAACGATTTTTTAGATTCAGGAATAATGATAGGGGTAGGTTCATAATGAGCAATCTTTAAGTCTTTATAGACATTAGAATACTCTGAATCATGAGCTAATTCTGGTTTCCTCCAATTTAATTCTTGATTAACTTTATAATCAACTCCTGCATAAATAGGGAAGCTAAAAGTACTACCATCATATTCTATTGAAGAATTAAAGAAAAGTTCATCTGTGTCATAATCCATAACATCTTCCATAAATAAACTCGCATACCTTTTTTTTCCGTCAAAGCTATATCCGTCTTTATCTGTGATTTTTGTAGATTCATTTCCATCTTCACCTACATTTAAACCAGGTACAATTTTATTTAATTGTATAGGAAGCGGAAGACGTTCATCATTTATAGAAGTTGGAACACTCATCGAGATATGTTGTACTTTTCTTGCTCCTAAGCCGTCTTTTAAATCGCCTAAAGTGGTGTATTCTGCAAGATAAATGTAGTCCCCAGATAAAACGGTCTCTTCAGTATCTAAGTAACCAAGTCCCAACATACGAGCAATATGATAATCATTTGCAGCAATGTTTAATAAATCAAGATTTGATATTGTGGTTGTGTTATCAGCATCTTCTCCGTCTAGAGAAGCCCCCAAACTAACAGTCTCTGTTGCAGTAGGATTATCTAATAATTTGTTATTACTTAATTTAATGTAATTTTCAACGACTTCACTAATATTTCTATCATCAGCATCAGTAGTTCGGTTCCATTTATCTTTGTAATTGACAATATTTACATATTCTCCATTGTTGTATTTTAACCATTTTCCATGAACCGAATTAAGTTGAGGTTCCAATTGTTCAAATACTTTTGCTTCATCTAAGCTTAAGGCGTACTTTCCTTTTACATCCCAGCTTTCAGATTCATTTGCATGAAGAATAAAATCAGAATAAAATTCAAAATTAATTTTATTCAAACTGCAATTATTTGCTTTAAATCTTATGCTTCTGCCATTTTCTGCTTGTACTCGAACAGTATCCAGTTGAGATGAAGTATAAGTTTTTCGGACAGTAACTTTTTTCTCTACCAACTCAGCATTTCTTACCTCAGATAATGTTTCTAATCTAAGAATACTGGAGTTGTTGATTGAATTAAAATTTAGTTCTGCGGCAAAAAATAGTTCTGTCTGATTTTGAATTTCAATAAGTTTGTTTCCATAGGCTTGAATAAATCCCGATGGATTCGTTAGTGGGTTGATTGAGATTGAAGCGTACTTTTTTGCATCTCTAAAATAGACATGGAATATTCTTTTACCTCCATTCATTTTATAAACCCAGAATGCATTCTTACTATCTACTAGTTGGGGAGGAGTATTTAAATCTAGCGTAGTCGAAATTTTAGTATAAGGACTTCTATATACTTTTACAAAATCATCTTTTTTAGTAAAATTAAATTCTGTACCAGTAAATGAATCTCCTTTAGGAAGATGTTTTTCTCCCAATTCTCCAGCTAAAAGCCAGCGAAGATGTACTCCTTTTGTACTATCGTTTCCTCTTGAACCAGCAGCAGAGAGATAGAAGCTAGAAGATTGTAGCAATGTCTTTTCAGTAATGTCAACAGTAGGTCTTTTTATAACATTAAAATTAATACTGAATTTATTAGGATTATTAACTTTCTCCAGAGCTATTAGTTCTGTGAAATCTCCTGATAGTAATGGTTTTCCATCTATTAAAACGGCAACTTCTTGTTGAGAATAGGCTGGTATATTTATAGTGCTTTTTAATGTAAAAACTAGTCCGTTTAAAGTAGTTGAATTATGGATTTTTGTTCCAGCGGTTAGTTTTAAATCATTGCGACTTTCATTTTTAAGTACCAAACTACCAGCCTGTTTATGAATAATAATTCCTTTACTTAAAGCAGGATAGACCAATTTATTTTCGATAATAGTTACTTTGGCCATGCAACCAATCTCATTTATGGCTAAATCAGTGGAAAGCTTATTTAATTCGAAATTTAAATTAGCAAAATCAGGATATCTTATATAATCTGAATCTAGCATGGAAACTGTGCCAATCTTTAATACTGGCGATTTCCCTAAATAAAAACTAAGTGGTTTTACTAATTCAGTTTGGATAGTCGTTTCAGCATCATTTCCTGTTACTCCATAAACAAAAACATGAGATTTTTTGTTTAGAGTACTGTATAAATCTTTAAGTATGTTAGTATTGTTTACTTGCATACCATCTGTAACAACAATAATAATGTCGGGAGTTACAGTTAACTTATTTACAGCTTGTAGACCCGATGCCCAATAATCAGATTGAGCATTGATTGTTCTTGAGCCAAATGTATCTATCCAGTCTAAAAAGTCTTGTTTATTGCTTGAAACTCGTTTCTGAATAATATGATCTTGTCTTAAATCATTATCACTGTTTGACATTCCTATTAACGAAAGTGTCAATTTGCTAGATTCTGTTTGAGATTCAATAAAAGAAGTTAATCCACTACGTATTTGTACTGCTTCGGTTTCACTAATAGAACCTGACTCATCAACAACAATGGCTACGTAGGTTTCGCAATACGAAAGCTCTTTTTCTACATTAAAATTGATTTTAAATTGATTAGAGTTATTAATATTTTCAATAGTTATTAATTCTAAAAAATTACCAGCTTGAGTAGGCGTTCCATTTATTAGAATTGTAACTTCTGCTGAAGATTGGGCAGAAATAACAGTAGTGTTTTTAATAATAAAACCAAATCCTCCTACAGACGTTTCAGGATTATGAATTTTTGTTCCAGCAGTTAATGTTAAATCAATACGACTTTTGTTCTTGAAAATTAAACTTCCTACTTCTTTATTTATAATAGATTTTCCAACAGCTAAAGCAGGATATACTAGCTTATTTTCAATTATATCTACGTTAGCTAAACAACCAACATTAGCCGACGCTAAAGCTGAAGTTAAGGTGGTAAGCTGATCGTTTAACTCTGTAAAATCATTTAATTCGATGTAATCAGTTATTAATATAGAGTTTTGAGCTGTTTTTAAAACTGGGACTCTTTTTAAATTACTTTCCAATGCTGAATATAAATTTACAAATCTGTCTGGATCAACGCCGTAAGAATTATCTTTAACTCCGTAAACAAAAACATGAGATTTTTGGTTTAAAGTTTGATAAAAATTCTGAAGTACACTAGGATTAGTAACTTGTAAACCATCTGTAACCATAATAATAATGTCGGGCGTTACAGTTAGCTTATTTACTACTTCTAGACCAGATGCCCAATAATCAGATTGAATATTGATATTTCTAGAACGAAATGTTTTTATCCAGTTTAAAAAGTTTTGTTTGTTGTCTGAAACTCGTTTCTGAATAATATGATCTTGTCTTAAATCATGATCACTATGTGACATTCCTATTAAGGAAAGTGTCAACTTATTCGATTCTGTTTGAGATTCAATAAAAGAAGTTAATCCACTACGTATTTGTACTGCTTCGGTTTCACTAATAGAACCCGACTCATCAACAACAATGGCAATATATGTTTCACAACCCGAAGATTGACTATCTTGAAGAATTATTGGACTCATTTCCTTGTTTTTTAATATTTATATTTATGTTTTTCACGATTACTTCATTACTAGGTAATGTCAATGGCACGGTTTTCTCAATTTTTAACGTAATAGGATTTTTTACTTCAACTACTTCTCCACTATTATTCCATGTTTTATACTCAAACTTAAAGTTTAAACTATCGGCTATGATTTTCTTACTTTCAGGCATGATTAATACTTGAGCATAATCTATAGAATGCAATGTTTTGTAGTTTCCATCTTTATCAAACACTTCCTTTTCTTCTCCGTTTACCATTTCTTGTCTAGTATTTCCTATAACAACGGTATCCTTGATTTCCTCTAGTGGTATTTTAGGAATATTAAACGGTTCTGGATTACGAATTAACAATGCGACTATATCTCCAGTATTTGTATTGATAATACGATTGAATTCTGTTCCTTGTGCAGGGTCTAATGGAGATAATTTTAATATTCCTTCTATAGCACGATCAAACGAATGCTGGTATTGTAAGGCGATTGCATCACTTAATGCGTTTTCTTCTTCTTCAGAGATTATTGCATATAAACCATCTATTTGATTTTGACTTAAGTCTAACTCTATATCAAATAGGGCAGGACGTGAATCTAGTAAAACTCCTTCTGCATCTTTTTCTTCTAGCATATAACTGTTTACTTGCTCTGCAAAATCCTTGTAGCGTGAAGTTTGGAACCCAAACTGATGTATCAGTACATTTTCACCAGGGTCTTCTATTCCATTTTGATTACGATCAAATTGGTTGTTTACTAAAATGGTATAGAGTTTAGAAGGTTTTAAATCAGTTAATTTTACCGTGTAACCGTATGATTTTGGTTTTAAAGCTTTTCCTATATTCAACTGACATTTCATTATAGGGTCTTCTGGTGAATCGTTATGATTTATTGCGGTTATTAAATTGTTTAATAATTGAATTCCAATAGGAATTCTAGGATCGTTATCGTCTTCCCATTCTACATTTTTATCCTCTGCTTTAGGATATTTGGTTGGTTCATCCCCAAGTGGATATGGAATAATTTCATCGGTAAGAGGATCTTTAATAATAAGATTTAAAGCGCCCTTAATTTTAGGTCTTTTACCATATTCTTCCCAATCTTTAAGCATGTGGTATACATATGGATTTGTAAAGAATAGAGACACTTTACATTCTTTATTTCCGTAGAATGATGGTTTGGCTTGCAATAAGCTTCCATCAGCGTTAGGATAAGAACGATTGTAATCTAAGTATTGACGAAGCGATGCCAATGGAGATTTTGCTAAATCTAACAGTTCATTACTTTCAGTCTTAACTTCACCAGGTTTAACAGGAATAGGATAATGTCCTATTGGGCCTAAGGTTTTAAAACCGTAATAGTAATTAAAAGGGGTTGGGCCTTTACCAGATACCAAATCCTCTAAAGTAAAATGTAGATAGTAAGTAGTATTTGGTCTCCAGATAGGTTGTACTGTTTCCTGAATACCTTTAACCATAGCTTTTTTATCATCTTCTACAGCTTTGATATTTGGTATATTACTATTATAGATATAGTTCTCTTTACTTAACCAGCCTATTCGTTGTATGTACGTGATACAATCTAATTCATCGTTTTGTCCCCCAGTAGACCCATCACCAGAACCTCCTCCAGATCCATCACCAGACCCACCAGTAGAACCTCCTTTTGAGCAGATAGTATCATTTATCGTAATTAAATTAGAAGATTTAGATCCTCTAGTATAGTCTAAACCTGTAGTATTACTAAGCTTAGTAAAAGTAGTGCCAAAGCTTTTTAGTATAACTGTAGATGAAGTTACTGTTGGCGTGGTTTTTGGGTTTAAGGAACAGTTATCAAATTGATCATTAATTAGAGTGAAATAAACTCCTTTTTCATTCTTTTTAGTAGAAAGCATTAGTATTTCGTTCGCCGAAGGATCATTTTGAACGTTAATGATTGTAGTATCATTTGCCACATTGACTCTTTCGACCAATCGGATAAGTTGTAATGCATTATTAAATAAAAACAGATATTGCTTGTTGTAGGCTATTATCGAATTATCGCTTAGTACATAGTTTGAAAGATAAAGAGCCGAGTTAAAAACAGTACTATTCTTTACAATAATGCAATTGGTGCCGTTTACTTGGGCTAAGGCAAATTCTCCATTCGTCATTTTAATCGAAATAACGGTTTGGGTGTTAGCAATAACGGCATCGGTAATTTCGGCTATACTAGCATCTGAAAGCACTTGAGAATTAGGTGATAAAATTATAGTCTTGGCAGTTGTATTGATATTAAAACGAATGATTTTTTTATCTTTAGTAATCAAGCTAAATTCAGTACTGTTATGCTGAAGTACTTTGATCACCTTTTCGGGAACTTCAGTACGATTAATAATTGCATAATCACTTCCGCTAAGCCAATTAATTTGAGTACCATTTGCAAGCGTATTGATCCAAAGTATCTCATTATTAGCTAGTGACAATAATTTATTATAGCCCAAAGAGTACGTGTTTGCATGTTGTATTCCAAAATTTTGGTTTAATTCTGAATCTAACTCAATTATTGCTGTAGTTGCAGCAGGGCTTTGGCAACCTACTATAAAGTCATCGTTTATAATAGCTGCACCAATTCCTTTACATTGGTTAGTATCCAGAGCTTGAGTAAGTATCAAGCTATCGTTTACTTCTTGTATAGAAGTAACTATACCGTTAAACAGGCGCTCTCTTAAAAGTTTTCCTTTAGCATTGATTTGAATAAGAGCAGTAGTATTTTTTTGTGGATGGAATGAAATAAGATATGTATCTCCAAATTTCATAACATTTTCGAAAGTATAGTTTCCGTTGCCTCTATATCCATAAAAATGTGTGAAAGTAACATTTGTAGGAAGTTCAGTAGTAAGAGTAGACCTAAGAAGCGTACTAGGAGTAGAGCTACCACTATTACAACTACCTTTTTTAGGAGTAATTACAATTTTGTCTATTTTGGTCTTTAACGATGGAGTTTTTTCAAGGTCATATAGTGTTATTGCTTTTAGTAACTCATTTTTTGTATACGTTAGCTCCTTTGCGAATAATGAATCATTTTCACCCTTTTTCAGAAAAACCTCTTCATAGGTAACAAATTTTTTATCTTCTTCTGTAACTGCAGTATAAGCTTTTATACTTATTTCTGTAGCATGAGTTGTAAGGTCCAGAGTGGGTTCAATAGCCGATTGTGGAAATATAATTTCTAATTGATTATTGTTGTTAAATGATAGTGATCTACTATATCCTAGAGGGTTAGTAGCTCCGGTTATACTCATAAAGTCACCTTTTTCAATCGTATAGGTTTGTAGATTATCAGGATTAATATTTATGTCTAGTATATCACCTTCGCCAATAAGTTTAAAATATAAGCCGTTAATTTTGTCTGCCTCATATTGGGTAGGGATATAATAACGCTGCCCAATATCCTTATTTAAGAAATCAGTATATTCTTTCTCGAATTCTTCGGATACGCAGAACAGTTTAGACGGAGTGATTCCGTATTGTTCCGGAACGTGCCAGCCTGGTTCTCCCGCACTTAAAAAAGAAAACGGATTGGTTCCTAAAACACGTATAGTATCATACTGGTCTATTGCTTTTTGCCAATACGCCCATGGCAGTTCTTTTAGTTCATCTGATCTATCTGTATCTTTTACAATTGCTTCAATTGGATGATAATCTTCCCAAGAAGAAGAAATACTGTTCCAAGATTTTAAATCAATTGATTTTATAGAATATTCGTGTCTTACCTGGCGTAATGATCTGCCACCTGGAGTTGCTCTCTCAACAGGGGGCATTAAATCGGTATAATTTTGAGGCCCCGAAGTAAAACCTCCAATTTTTTGAGATAATCCTGGGTCTGGTATTACTCCTTTGTTTGTTTTAATATCAATAAATGTATCTAAAGGAATGACATTGGTAATATCACTTGCTGTTTTAGGAATATTTTCAAAATAATTTAAAGGGAAGGCTTGATTGGTAAGCATATGTACCCCTTTAACCAGCTCTAATGTTCTGTTATCTCCCTTGTCTCCTTCTGTTCCTTTAGGTAATGGGCTATAAGGAGTGTAGTCTATTGTTCTATTTAAGTCCCATTGTAATTCTATTTTGAAAGTTTTACGCACTCGTATAGGACCAAGTTTCACACGTACGCTTAAGTCTATTCTGGCATAAATTAAAAACGGTTTAAATGACTCTACGGAGAATATCGTATCTAAGACTATTTCGACGTTTATAATCCAGATTTTAATTTGTATACCTCCACCAGCAGCTATATAACCACCCATTTGCGGACGTTTAAAAGAAATATTACCACCTAATTCCAGATATGCCCATAATTTAACCTTGGCAGGACCAAAGCTTTTGTCTAAATTATAATCTAAGCTTGCTCCAGCTGCAATTCCCTGGGCAGAAAGCATGATAAATGCTTTAGCCTCAAATAATTTGAATATTGTCGCTTTGATTGGATCTTCTCGAGTACCTATATTTACATACCAAGGCTTTTGGTTTTTAAAGAAAAAACCAGCTTCTAGCAATGCGTGTAATTTAAAGATTTCTCCAGTTTTAGGGATACTAAAATCTGCACCAGCAGTTAGTTCTAAAGAATCATCTCCAAAGGCAACCGTTGCAAAAAACGGAGGATTGCTTTGATCTTCTTCGATAAGACCTAATCGACCACCAATAACATTTAAGCCGGCCTCAATATAAAATAATGTAGGAAGAGACAATAACATCATGGCTCGTAGCGACAATACATGTCCGCCATCTGCAGTAGTTCCAAATGTAGCACCAGCACCAATAGAAAAAGGGTCTTTATGTTTTAAAGAGTCAGGTGGACCGCTAAATTTGTTTATATTTATTCCGCGTTGGGGCTGTTTATAAAATTCGTACCAAGTATTATCAGATGTTAATTTTGCAGCCTCTTTCGTCGCTACATACCTAAAGCCTAATAAACCTCTAAAAGCATTAATAGATATAAAACCTAGTGGAATAGGCACTGGTAATTCTATATACGCATCTACTAAAAAGGCAGGGTGTTTTGGCATAAATCGCATACCAACTCCACCAGAAATTTTTGCTTTTGGTAACTTTAATGAAACTTCTCCAATAAACTCTTGTGATTCTCCTGGTTTAGGAAGAGAAAGCATACCGTGGATAATTGCCATAGCAGATGATTCACTTGCAGTTCCCGGAATCATTAAATCTACTTCGATAGTTTGGATTCTTAAAAATGAATCTCCATCTCCTTCTGTAGAGTAATAGTACTTAACTCCTTCTCCACGAGCGTCTAACCCTAAAGGGTTGATACTGATAGCGCCATCAAATCCCCAAAAGTTATATTTACGATTATTAATTTGAACAGAACCAAAATTGATGTTAGATACAGCCATTTGAACAGGACCAAGATCTATAGAAAGGCTTAATGGTGTAGGAATAGACCCACCTTCGAGTTCTATGTTTCCGTCGCTGTAAATACGAAGCTTCTCGATGATAATTTTTTGATCCTTCATGAATTTTTTCATGATGCCGTTAGGAAACGAGACCTCGCAAGCTGTTCCTATATAATAGTCATCATTGTCTTTCCCTAGTTCCAGACTATTAAATTTAAAGTCGACTAAGTTGAATAATGAAGCTTCAGGTTCGCTACCTTTTAAGAATGAAGCGGTAAGATTAAAATCACCATCTTCGTATAAATGACCCTCAATTTGTGTAGTAAAAGATTTTTTGGTATTTCCTTTTTCTTTGAATTTATTAAGTTCTAATAGTCCTTTTATGTTCGAACCTGTAACTTTATTTTGCTTAAAAGTAATGTCAAATTTATTGAAACCGACTCTAAAACCGTTATCTGGTGAGCCTATGGTTTTCCAGAGTGTATTTTCAATAATCGTCGATAAGAAAAATTGATATTCTTGTGCCGAGTTAAAAGTATAAATCGTAGACGGACTGTATGATGAAACTACTTTTGCATTAGTTTTTAAGGTTAGCGGATATTTAAATGGAAAGGGTAATCCTAAAGTGTTTAACTGTTGTAAATAAACTATTAAATCGCTGTAATTTTTAATTTCTTTTTCTTCAACAACATTATCTATATTGTTCTTTTCGAACATTGTAATAGGATAAACAAAGTCGAATTTGTCATTAAAATAATTAAAAGGACCACCAGTAACTGCTGGAACTGTTTCTAAAAATATATTTCCCGATAAACCACCCGTACCAATTAATAGGTCATGAGCGCCAATTTTTAGTTTAGGAGCAGTATTTTCTTCCGTTTTTTTATCGTCATGAAACCATCTGGAAGGTAAAGTTACCGATACTGCACGGGCGTAAACCCCAACAAAATCATTAGGTCTGCCATCGGCATCAGCCTCGGGAATGTTAGTTTTCTTGCTTAGATCGACTTTTAAAGTGTCTAATTCAAGTATCAATCCTGTTTTACCAATTGTTGCATGAGTAGAGGGGCTTAAAGATCCTCCCATTTCCATTTGGTACCCAATCCCAGCTTCGTTATCGGCATACAGTTGTGCCTCAGCAAATACAAACATTGATTTTGCTGTAGGGTCTTTATAAGCAGTACCATCTGCGTTAATAGGTTTTAAAATATTTTGAGGAAACTCAATACCCGCACTCAACGCAAGACTTGCTTTGGCCTTAGGCGTGATGATTCTTTTTATATGTGCTTCGATACCATCGGGGGCGATGATATTGTAAAATTCCTGTAGTCTTAGTTTTGTTTCGCTTAAATCTGATCTTAAGATATAAACAGCAAACAAAAGCAACGGAATCGATTTTGTAATTTTTGAGTTGTTATTTATTAGCGTAACAATATCTCCTATAGATTGTTCGGCACCTGCAGGAAATTTTAATTCCTTGTAGGTTGGGTCTGCAGTAACTTCTGGGAAAGTATTAATATCGGCTAGAAGTTGCTCGTATTTTGTTTTTTCATCTTTTGCCTCTACAAAAATATTAAGCATATGAGCAATTACTTGTTCTTCGCTAATACGGAAAACTTGTAGTCCTACTTTGTAAAAATCTTCGAGCGAAAACGAAAAACTACTAGAGCTAAATGTTTTTATAAATGCCAGGATCTCCCACTGGTACTCTAATGTAATTGGGAATGATGAGATAGATGAATCACCATCTGTTATATCAGGATTAAGTATAAGCGACAAGTCAAATGGTAATGGAATAGCCAGTTTCTTGCTCGTAACGATATCTAGGCTGTAAAAGGCAGAATCTCCTCGATACCCCTTAGAATATTGTAAGTTTTTATAGTGTATGTTATCAAAAACGGCATTTAAACCATCTTGAACAAATGACAAAAACTCGGGTAAATCATCTACAGTGATGACTTCCGATAATCGCGGGTAATATCTTGCTGTAGGGATTGGAACCGCTGGAATTGGATTAGTTGGCATATTCTATTTTTTTTGACTTTAATTTTTTATTTACCGCCTGAGTGGCTATTGTAGTGTGTTACGATTGTAGTATTTTGTATTCCTAATCTGTTGGGGTTTAAGGAATTTTGTATGATTGTTTTGTATAGTACGAGAGAAATTTTCGGATGATTTAGGGTATAAACAACCCAATAGAAGGCTCGGGGAGCTTGTAGTGTAAGTTCCTTATTGGTTTAAAAATCTATGTTTTGAGAGTGTTACCTCATTAGTTTCTGACTTATAAAGTCAGTTTTTTGATGGTTATACTAGCTTTGGTTTTATGAACCTGGTTATTTTGGCTAGTAATTTATAGTTTATTTATAGTTTAAACTTTGTAATAGAAGCCTGGGGAACTTGTGGAGACAAGTTCCTTTTTTGAGGCTTATATTGTATTTTTGGAGAATCTTTGTGGGACTGAAAGAATTTTTGTCTATCGGTGTATTGAGATATCTTTACGATTGGGATTTTATTCTTTTGTAATTCTATCTAATTCTTTTAAGATGGTTGGAATTCTAAAGTTACCATGCATATTTTTCACTTTGTTGATGGCAATATATAAATCGATACCAATTGATGAAATATAAAGAGGTTTTATACTTTCACCTCTAAAAACCTCTCTGACTGTATTCTTATTTCTAAAAAAAGAAGTTTTCGCAACACCAATAATAGGGATTTTTTCATTCAAACTTTTCCAAGTATATCCGCCTAATCCAAACTCACCATTATTATCTACATATATATGTCCATCAATTATAATAGCTTCAATGTTGTTCAAATTAACTTTTTTAACAATGCTCTCTATACATGGTAATTCTCTTTTGTAAAATTCACCTGGAACATATTCTTCTATGCCAGTAATTTGTTCAACAATTGTGTCTTGAGGAGTTTCATCTTCCCAATTAAACAAAACAGCTACAACTTTAGCTATGTTTTCTCTATAATGAACATCTATTGCTAAAATCATTTTAATTGATTTTTTTTGTGATTGTTTAAAATTAATTTTGAAATCAATTTTAAAGTAGATAATTATCCAATAACTCTTTGAATCTCATTTCCATTATTATCATGGATGATATGTAGAATTAAATTACCTAGCTCATTCCAATACTTATAAGTATTATATAATGCATTAAGTTTTTCGAAACACTCTTCTTTTATTTGTCCATTTTCGTAATATTGGGTTTGACGACCATCTACATGACCATTCACAACAGTAATTTCTCCAATAAGATTACCATTAGAATAAAATTCTTCTAAAATTCCAGTAAATGGTTGTCCTTGATAATAATAATAATAATAAGTTCCACCACCAGCATCTGGGTGTTTTATTTCAATATTATCATCATTAAAGTTAATTCTTGTCATCTTTTGTTATTTTATGAACGTTATTAAACCGCTGCTGTGTGAAGTCTCCTGACTTCGTACCCACACCAATGATCCGCAAAGAGAATGAAAAAAATTGGAACGGAATGTAGCAACTGGTACGAAGTCGAGAGACTTCACGCAGCAATTGCGAACACTTCGTAGAACGGGGACTTCGCACAGCAATTGCGAACACTTCATAGAACGGGTAAATCTGCGCGATCGGAACGGATTGCAAATCCGCGCGATCGGGGTTAAAATTCTCTTTCTAATTGAGCAACATACTGAGTTTGTGTTAAATTGAAATCACTAGATTCTAATATTAAACTAAAAATTATATTATTCAAAGTAATTAAAAAATGAGTATCTGATGTTGACCATCTTTTGTATTTTGATGGATTGACTTTTATTGCAGCAAAGGCTTCACCAATTATGGTTTTATAATAATCACCTGCAAGACATTGTTCTTTGAATTTCTTAAGTTCCATTAAAAAATCTCTCAAGCGTATCGTAGATACTTCATATCTTTCTACTTTGTCAAAATCTCCATATCGAGATACTGCTGCTTCAGAAAATACATGAAACAAATCTGTACCCCAATCTAAATACTCTAGGCCGCCAGAAATAACTGCATTTAATTCTGCTAGTGTCTTTGTAATCTCATTTATTGACATTTCAGATAAAGATGATGCTTGATCTAAATCTGAAGAACCAACTCCAATCATTACATATCTTTGTGTATAATACCTTGTTACTGTTAATTGATATTCATATGACATATTTGATCTTTTTATTGTTTACTATTTTTTATTTTTTCGGTATCACAGTTCCATAAGGTAATGTACGGCTAGGCATTGCTGTTGGTGGAATCATTACTTCAGTGCCAATACATAAATGTATCTTTCCTCCTTCGCTTGTTTTTCCTACCCACGTGTTAGAACTTCTGTTTGGCCTAATTTGTATCCAGTCATCTAAAGTTAAATTGTGTCTGGCATACGTTATTTCAATAAGAACCTTATCTTCATTCATCCCCAGGCTGGCGCGAGCGTCCCGCTTGTGAACGTACAGAATATCAATTAATATCGATTTCTAACACAGTTTGATCGTTATCGCCATAATTTCTGGCAGAGCTGTATTTCCAATCCACGGGATTAGTGACAAAACCAGTTTCAAGTGGATTGTTATGAATATAGTTTAACTTTTGTTCAAAAACTTTTAAAGACCAAATTTCAATAGGTTTATTGTTTTGCTGCCAAAACTGCCTGAATTTTACATTGCTGTTTTTCTTTCCCGCTCTTTCAAACATCCAAAGCATCCATTCTTTTCTGCTTTCTTGCGGATTTTCTTCAATTGTTTTGAGCATTTTTCTAGAGGTAAAACCTTTTAAATCTCTTATTAGACCGGAAGGATCTCCATTTTCAGATCTGAAAATTAAGTGAATATGACTTGGCATAATACAATAGCCGTAAATTTCCATTCCTTTGTTCTTTCTGCAGTAATCTAATGATTCTACAATGCTGCCAAAATACTCTTCTCTCGTAAAAACATCTATCCAGTAAACTGTAGCAAAACTTATAAAGTATGCTCCAGTTTTGTCTCCAAATTTGTATTTTCTGCTCATTTATTATTTTTGAGCTAATGTAAGAAATACTTTGCGTTCACGAGTGAGGGGCTATTTTTTGTATATCTTTTTTTAAGATAAGACATTCCTTAACTTAATGACATTGCGCGCTAGCGAGGGAATTGTTGCCATAAATCATGATTGTTTTATGGTAAAAAAGTTGCATTAGCATAATATGGATTGTCAATCAACAGATTTGGGAAATATAAAGGAATTTTATCAGCATCTAGATATTGATTATACTCGCTAAAAGGATAGCCAATGCCTGAAACATTTTTTAATGATCCATCAGCATTATAATTAAAACTGAAAATTTCTTTGCCAATTTCGCTTCCATCAGAATCAAACAAATATTTTTCGCAATATAATTGTCCCGCTGTTTGTTGTTCATGAATACAAATTATTTTATTATTTAATAAAAGATGTTTTTCAATATGAGTGTTCACTCCTTCCATGTACGAAAATGAATTTACAATTTTATAATTACCAATTAACTCAATTTGAGTAATTAATAAAGAATTGGTACCAACTAAAGTAAAAATATCGTTTAAAGTTTCATTATCCTCTTTGAAATATTCAATTCCGTCAAATTGCCCGTTATAGTATGACTCTATCTTTTTTATGACTCCATTTAATTTATAAACTTTATTGTAATCTTTAAGCGTACTTAATTGTTGTTCAGTAATAATCTCATTGTAACTGTTAGTATATATAACTGTTGTTGCCATAATATTTTAATATAAAATTGAAGGTGATGTATTATTGTAGTCTTTTAATTTTGGAGTAATATCTGTCTTAAGAAATTCAGGAAAATCATCTAAATAGTCCTGTAATCTATATACAATTCCATTTTTATCAATAGAAATGATGCTGTTTTTTGGAATATACCCATTTTTTTCAAAAAAACTCAACATTGAATTAGCTCTGGCATTAGCATATTTTCCAGGCTTATTAATGTTCTCAATTATCGCTTTTTGTCTATACAAATCTTTTTGCTTATTTATGAATTCAAGAATATCTTCTTTTTTATCCCAGTATACTGTCCAATCTGTATCTTGAACTCCTCCACTAAAACTCGTATTAGAAGTAATAGAAGACCCTCCATAATATTTGTTTTTATTAGGCAATCCAAATTTATCTAGAGTAGTTTCTATATAAGTTGAAACATAACTATCAAATTCTTCCTTCGTCTCAAAAGTAAAAGGCCATCTTCTCCTTTTTACTAATAAATATCTTTCCATTCGAATTTCAAACTCACTAATTGAAATTGGCATTGTTGGGGTTCTTCTTCTACATGCCTGATGTATAATCCCAGAAATTTCATCAGTAGATAATCCTTTATTATATCCTATAGCAATAAGTTGTTGTTTTTCAGAGGTACTATATAAAGCTCTGTCAAAGTTTTTGTAATCGAAATTAAACTTTTTTTCTAGACGATTTATTGCATCAGCTGTAAAATTAGTTAAATCAACTGTTATACCCGAAATTTTTTGAAGTGTTAATTGTGCTTCAAGTCCTCTCGGGTCTGTAGTAAACTCTGTTGGCCAATTATTGTTAGTGTTAAAATCTTCAACTAGAGCTTTAGTTTTCTTTCGTAACATATTTTCGGCAACCATACTACCAACTCCAGAGAATATCTCTATCCACATAAGCGTTTCTTTCATGTTAATTAGCCATGGTTTGTCATGATTACTAGAATCAGTAATAATCTTGCAATATAAACTTAAAGATGCTGCCGTAAAGTTTATCGCTTCAGTGGCAAATGCTACAGACAATTTTACTACAGTACCTATTCCATGTTCACTCCCCAAAATAATTGCCTCTGAAAAACCGGAAACACTTCTAATGTAGCGAAACTTACTTACTAAAGCAGTTCCTCCAAAATATAATGATGCAATATCGATTAAATACCCTACAGTAGTTTCTATATTGCTAGATAAATTCCTGTCATCAATATACTTTAAAACAAAAAGAGGGATTAAATTGTTAATATCGGTATTGGTAGGATTGTATCCATTTACTGCAGGTATTTTTACAACGGCGTCAATTTCAGCATTTACTAGGGATACGGCTTGCAAATAATCATAAGTACCGTAAAGGCCATCTTTTGAGTTTAAACGATATTCTTTTTGAAAAGCCAATACTTTATTTTTAGGAGCTTCATGCAGATTTGTGAAATCGCTTAAATCAGTTCCTAAATTATCAAGATGAGCGTGATTTAAGTTTCCTCTAATATTTGTTGAACGAAAATAGAAGTTATCAATGTAATATCCTGCAGAGGAAGTGGAACTGTAATTTAAAGAAATTGGTTGGGCTTGAAAGTTTACTTTAGTAGAATCATATATATCAAAAAAAGAATTAGTGGGATCAGGATTTGTACCTAATTGGTTGTTGTAGTTAAATTTTTTAAGGTTACTTTCGGAAAAAATATCATTCTGATAAGGATTATATGAACTGGCTTGCCATATTAAATATAAAGAGATTATGAACTTATACCTGTTATCTTCACCTAAGCCAAAAGTTGAATCGTCTATTGAATTGTCTTGTAAAAATCCCTTATCATCAGCCAATCGATCAAATAAATTATTATATGTTGTAGTTGAATATTCAAACAAGTTATCTAGAAAAAGATCAGCTTGTTCTTCGGTAACGGAATCAATTATTTTTATAACTAAGCTCTCATTATCATTAAAAAACAGCCAATGTTGACCAATTCTAACATTTATTTGCATCCAACTTAAAAGCGCTATTTTATTTAAAGCGGTAAGTAATTTTAATGCATTGGTAGATAAACAAAGGGCTAGCCAATAAACTTTTTCGTATCCTTTAGCCTCTTCAATTCTCTTTTGATTGATATAACCCGCTCTGAAAAAATTATAGACAGAACTAAAATATGCTTGAATATCATTTAATGATGGATTTTGAAAGACATCTGTCTTCCAGTAATTATTTTGCTCTATTTTTAAATTATTTAATTCTGTATTATTTAATGCGACATTATTAAATATGGGGAATAATTTAGCATTAATGTTATGAATATAGATTGCAGTTTCTGCAATTAATAATGCTCTTTCGTGTTTTTCTTCATTTGTTATTGCATTACTATTATGATGTATGTTTTCTTCATAAAATTTTTTAGCAACGTTATTTAAACCCATATCTAAAGGCACGGGATTATAAGGAATTGGTTTGATTATCTCGCCTAATTCATTTACTAACGGGTGTCCTTCATAAGTTAAGGTATAAATTTCCCAATAACCAAAATCTTTGACATTGTAAGGAGATGTAAGTTTGATCTTTCTTACGTTAATTATATCTTCTCTTTCAGCAGAAATAAAAGGTTCATATTCTTTGCTTAATTTGCTAAGATTTTTTGTCCTTCTATATTCTAAAAAGCTATCTTCCGTATAATAGCCTTTTGAGATGTGTTGCTGAAACATCTCAAGATTTGATTTAATAACATCATCTTCTACTAGATATATATATTTATCACCTGTTGCAGTTACTGTAAATCCTGTTAAAAAACCATCTAATGAATAAGCGAATTCAGATAGACCTTTTAGCTTGACTGCTATTTTATTTACTAATATTGCTCCTTGATCTGCCATGATTTAATAAAGTATTGTATAATAATCGATTGTTAATGTTGGTAATTCTTCTTTTGCCTGCATATACTCACTATACCCCTTACTAAAATGATAGTTTCTGTCTAGTGAATACACAAAAACATCAGGATTGGGTTTGGAAAGTTTTTTATTCCCTTGAGTATCTTCTGCCACGATGGCTACTTTGTATTTTTGGTATTTTATATTTTCGGGAGAAACCAATTCATTATCATCTTCAAACAAGTCAATTAAAAACAAGCGAGGATTTTTTAAGTCTTTTGCAATTAATGCTTTTATACTTTCGTTTTCGGTTTGAGTTATTCCTAGAATAATTTTACCAGAAGTAGAGCCATCCAGCGTTTTAAGTTCTAGTCCTGTAATGGTTTGTGTACTATCGGTAAACAATTTTCGAGAATAGTAATATGGCTCTGGTAACTCGTAGGTTTTATTTGAGGTAACTACCCCACTGGCGGAGTGGCTGGTTCTGGTAGCAGGAGTCATACTTCCGGTAGCAGAGACGGCATTATTCATAACATCTACAGTTTCGGTAAGATACGTTATGCGGTCGAGCATCGGCGTAGCTTCGATTCCAGTTTCGATGGTATCGTTTATTGTAAGCGTTTGCACTATCGAGATTCCTTGCTGTTTCTTGTCATAAAATGCATTTATAAGATGCAGTTTTTCGTCAGTAATTTTAGAGAATTCGTTACTGCCATTTAGTTTTAACAATGGTTTAGCATTGATTAAACCAAAAACATCGTCGAAAAAATTGGCTTGACCTTTTAGCATAATTGTTTCTCCGTTTGTATCTAGTATTGGTTCGTCATCGTATTCATTAATTATACCCTGATAAAGTAATAAACTTAGTGTTGCGATGTTCTCGCCTGCAATAGCAGGAGTTGTAAGTTGTATGGTTGAGGTAAGACGTTCATAGTTACCATCAGTATCAGGTGGTAATCGCAATCCATCGGCATTAATAAAACTGTCCTTTTGAGCGTTGGCAACTTTTGCAATGTGCCCGTAAAAGGCAGTATTATTGTTATTATCGGTTACCAATTGCAAGTACAGGTTGTTGGTTGTAACTGCCGTGGCTTGTTTTTGGGTATTAATGATAAGTGGCCAGCCCTCAGTTCCGTATTGGGCCTCGGTCATTGCAACTATTTTTATTTTTGAGTCTTCCAGTAATCCTGTTTTAAGATTATTGATCCCTGTTTCTTTTATTATTTTATAGTCGCCATAAAAATCGTAGCTGCGGGTGCGGTCTCCTTGAATGTAGATGTACCAATTGTTTTTTGTCGCAAAATTGTTGATTACGGTATTATATATGTCGATGCCTTTTTTATCAGTTTTAGTTCCAGCTGCTATTGTACTTACGATACCTTCGGGAACATATAAACCATAAAATGCAGCAATATCTATAAACTGAGTACTTTGCTCACGTTGTAGTTTTTGTTGAAAATCGGTTGTTCCATTTATGTCTATAAAAGCCTCGTTTTTGCGCGCATATCCTAAGTCGAAAGCAAATTCTTCATTATCAAAACTGTGTTTGTAGTCGCCGTAATTTAGCACTACATCAATACCACATTCCCCCTTAGCAAAATTCCCTAATGATTTACCTATACTAATCATAGGTAATTCGTAATCGCCATTTTCTTTTCCTTCAATAAATTGTGATTCTTTAAAGAAATAATTAGATAACGATATCGTATTATCAGTTACTGCGGTATCGTAACCAATATATTGAGCTGTAAAATCGGGTATATCTATTGCATTACCTTTATCATCTTTGCGCTCTTTATGAAAAGCTTCAAAATCTTCGGTTATTTTATTGATAAAATCAGAAGTTGAGCCCGTTTTTTTGATGATTTTAGGAGCGGAATCTGAAGTAAAGAAATCACTTCTTTGTAAACCTCTATAAACGAAGTATTTTATATTTAGTCCCGGGAAAGGTTGTGTGTAGGGACGAAGAATGAGGTTTACTTTGTCTTTCTCCGCTCCTGTTTGCGGTTGCAATAAAATCACGCCTTTGCAGATAGCAAAGGCTTTTTTAGGACCAGTTAAAGTAAATTTTGAAGTCAATCTAAATTTAGTTTTAGAAACTGGTCCAAAAGATTGTTCGTTTTTTTGAGTAAAACTTCCTGACTCTATGAAAAAATGAGACTGTACAGACATATGTTGTGGTATGAAATTATTTTTAAAATGATATTCTCGATCTTAAAAAGATCTGTTGAGTTTGCTTATTAACTTTATGATGCAATAGATTAGAACTATAATGAAGATTCTGCCTAACCAGATTTGCACCTTTTGCCAAAAAGTTAGCTCGTTGATGTACAGGGTAGTGTTGATGGTTTTAACCTGAACATCATTAACTTGTTTTGATTTCCAAAAAGCGTAGAGCTCTTGTTCTTTAATCTCACAATCAACACTCAGCTTATTGTTCTCAAGGCGAACCTTTGGGCTTTTTAAGCTACGCCCTGGTTCGGCTTGAGTAACATTTTTTATCACTACAATTCCGTTTAGACATTCTAATAATGCTTTGTATGAACTGCTATCTTTTTCAATTTTAAAAACCGTATCGTGTACTGTTTCCTTTATAGTAACCGTTTGAGTGGAGTTTTCGATTAGAGTTGGTTTCGAACTCCTACAAGAAATTAGTAACATGACTGGAAGAATCAATAACCCAACTTGTTTCAAAATTTTGTCCATATTTTTTTAAATTTGAAGCTTAAGAAATTTTTATTGCTTGATTTTAAAGTCTTAAAAAAGCTTTTATGGTTTTTATATCTCTTTTTCGCCGGCAAACTTTATAGCCTTCACGGCCTCCATGATCATTTGTGTTTCCTTCGATAGTGTGAATTATATTTCCTACTACTTTTTCGACTATCCCGGCATGCCCCAAACCTTTTCCAAAATCGATTATAAAAATATCCCCCAGTTTAGGTATGGTTACCACCAAATGCAGTCTTGATCGGTATTGCTCCAGTACGCCTGCTGTTTTCTTTAAAGGGTTGTTAACTCCATTTTGAAGGGCTGCTTTTTGGGCACACCAATATATAAATGCCATGCACCATGCATATCCTTTAGGGAGTCCTACGCTTCTTAAATAAATATCGACTTCAGGACCTGAGTTGCTATTTCTTGGGATTTCTTCAACTCCAATTTGGGCAATGGCAATTTCCAGTGTTTTTTGGGCAAGTGTCATAGGTTTTTTCCGTTTAATTGTTTAAATTTTTGCAACTCACTAACCAATTGGTGGTTTATTAGCATCAACTCTCTATGTTGTACTTCCATCGTTTTAATAGTCTCTGTAGCAGCTGTTAATCGAACTGAGATATCGTCGAGTAATTCACGATAATATCTTACCGCATTTACCGCATTGTCGAGTTCGGCTGCTCTCTCTTCTGCTAATGATTTTCGCATAGAAAAGAACCAGGTAATTAATGCTGCAAAAAATGCAGTAAGGGTTGGGTATAGAAAGTGTTCCATTCAATGTTTCACTATTTTTAAATTATTAAGAAGCAACAATTGCTGTAATTTTAAGGTCAGTTTAAGCTCAATGGTCAATTTAATTCTTACGATTATTCCCTTTTGATGTAGCAAAGATTGGTTTAAAGTGCTTCTTAAAAAAACAGATGCACGGTGCTTGAACACTTATGTATCATGACTTTACATAGTTGTAAAGTAAGTTTACAGCTGTTCTCTTAAAAGCTTAAAAAAGGGAGGTTTTCTTAAAAAATGAGATACATTTAAATGAAATGGAGAGAGGGATTTTATAAATAGAATTCAAATTAATCTCAACAAAAAAGTAATAAATGAAAAGAGGTCAGTACTAAAATAAAAACAAAAAAAAATGGCTTTCAAGTTAATGAAGCCATTTATGGTATTGGTGTCGTTTATTGTTTACAATAAAAGTTTTGTTTGATTATTTATAGCATCTTCTACTTTTTTTAGTTCAGAAGTTACTGGTGTACAAAGAACTTCATACAAAGTGGTACGGGATATTGGATAAACAGGACAAATGTACTTACGCCATACTACAGTTGTAGGTATGTCATCTGTTTTGTGTTTTAAATACAATTCTTTAATAAGTCTGTAACGCAACAGCTTATTTCTTTGTATACCTAGACTTCTATTTATTGAGATTGACATATGAGCAAAAATAAAATAAAAGAATCAATAAAAAAAGCCTACTTTATGTTGGGGTTTTTCTATTAATATTATAGTTAAGTGATTGTTTTACAGAGGTTAGTTCTGTTTTTTTTCTATGAATTCATTTAAATGAGATTATATACCACATCTTGAATTCGAAAGAAATTTCGTTCTTATTAGAAAGAACTTTCGAGTTTTAATTTTCTTAGATAAAAAAGAAGTTTAAGGCAACTTCATTTTTATTCAATTTAACCTTTGTAAGTTGCTTTGGTATGTTTTTTAAATCTTGGATTTTTAATAACAATATTTTCATATTGGTCAAATGCATGGAGTTCTTTGTGTGATAAATCATATTTACAATTCCATTTTCCATAAGTGTCTTTATATATGGTATGACCATTTACTTCATAGCTTTCATGATCGGTAATTGGTTTTATTTTTACGTTCATTTTTATATTGTTTAAAAGTAGTGATTATCTTAAAGTTAAGCCATTCATGAAATAGCATTATAGGTCTAAGGTTGGTAATTATAAGTAGAATTCCCAACACGATTATTGTGCAGACACTATTCATTTTCTATTTTATAATCAAATGGATCATCATTAAATGGCTTAAATTTGTAAATAGCTACCAGTCTAGTGATATCATTTATTTTAGTCTCAATAGTTGCCGAAACAGGGCGGGGCTCTGCATCTGGTTCTGATAGTATATGCATCCATTGAAAACGCTCCTGATTAACGCATATTCTTTCGCCAATAGTAAAAATTTTCATTTGCTCGGAGCAAAATTGAAGTGATAAATATAATAATGCAATACGGCTGTTTATTTGGTTTTTATACTCTAAATCGTTTCGCAAATTTTTCAAATCACTTTCTATTAAACTGCGTTGGGCATTGTTTGGATTTTGAATTAGCCAAGTTTCTAATTCTTGAATTTTAATGTTAGTTTGAGAAGTCGTCATTTTGAGATTTGATTAAAGATTGATGATAAATTCTTTATATACTTAACTTTCGGTAAAGTAATTATTTCTGTTTCTTGCATGATTAATTGATTTTAATGTCAAACTGTGCAGCTCCCTGTTCCCAAATGATGTATGGTTCTTTATCTCCTCCAAGGCGTGATAAGCACATTGCTCTGTATCCTTCGACTCTAATTTTTACATCAGCATCATATTTAACAAACTTAGCCAGGGAGCCCTCCGGATTTTTTCCGTCGGCATGACTTATGAAAATGAATAGTTTATTATGAAATTCTTCTTTGAGTGTTTTGTACTCTTTTTTGGTAAGCCCGGTGTATTGCAGACTATCAATAAAAATAATATCGGGTGATTTCTTTCGTCGTAATCGTACTTTTAAATCTTCTATGTTTTCCCGATTACCTATAAGGAAGCGTCTTTTTACTTCTTGCATGTTTTGTAAGACAATGGCATTTTGCATTGATTTTCGCGCACCTTCTTCAAGTGTATTGTAAAAAACCCTTCCAGATAGTGTTAGAGCTTTGGCTAATTGTAGTGAGAATCCTGTTTTTCCGTTAAAACTCTCTCCCCATATTATCCATATTCCTGAACGCTCAGGTGTTCCTAGCAATTTTTTAAATTGTGAAGGAAGTTCTAATTCAATGAACTTTTTTCTTGTTATTTCGTCAACCGAAACAGCTCTTTTTAAAGACATTCTGCTTTGTTTTTTACTGCATGAATTTTTCGTTTTACCCTTCTGAGGTCACCCTCAGAATCTATGAAGATGTCTTTTATAGATTTAGCGTCCTCGACACCATTAGCAATACATATTTGGGTAACGTCGGTAAAGTTGATTCCTTTTAGTTCAATAAAGCGTCTGCCTATTCGGGAGTTAATTTCTTTATATCCTTTGCGATTTAATTTGATACCTTTATTGATGCGTTTAGCCAGGTGGTCTGTAGCGCATAGAATAATTCCACAATGTTCTTCTAGTCTATTATATAAGGTTATAAAAAAGTATAATACAGTATCTGGTAATTTATCTGCTTCATCTAATATGATAAGGGGTGTTTGTTGAGATTTTAATTTTTTAACAATTTCATTCATCATTTCTGCAATAGTAAAACCGCTATAATCTACGCCCATCACAATAAGCAATTGTATTAGGAATTCTTTGCGATTCCAATATTCTGCACAACTCAATAAATAAGAGTTCTTATTGCTTTTTGTATAAATCCCAAAGGACATTGACTTTCCGGAACCGGCATCGCCAGTTATAGCAAAAACATTGGCGTGTTGTTGGGCATCTCTTAGTAGTTCGGATATTATTTTGAAATCTGTCGTTTCAATACAAAACCATTTTTTAGAGTTGTACCCAATTTGTGAAGCTACATTTCTCCACATTACTTCAGAAATGTTTTTATGATTATCATTCATAATCTGTGAAAGTAATGCTGCAGAAACACCGTTTAATGAATTAGCGGCTTTGTTTTGGCTTCCTTTTTGAACAATGTAACTTGCTAGTTTTTCTTTTACTTGTGATTTAAATTCTGTTGTCATATTTTTTAATTTTTAGGTTAATTTATTTTTACATTAAATCATATATGCTTTCGTTATCTTCAGTAAGAACCATTTCGCTGACTTTTTTTTGATATTGAGCGATGTCGTTTTTTACTTTTTTACTTTTCCGATTGCTATTAATGCCTTTTAGGTTTGGGGTTCTATATCCATAATTCTCTGCACTCATATTGTGTTTTTGCAAATTAGCTTCTACTTGATTTTGAATGGTTATCCTTGTCTGTTTGATAGTTTCTATTTGGTTTCTGTAGTATTGAGCCTCCCAATCTTCTTGTTCTTGTTGCCCTCGATGTATTTCAATTTTAGTTTCAGCTGCTGTCACAAATTTTAATCCCAACGGAGTTTTCTTATATAGGTATATTAGACTCATGTCGTCTGGGTCAAACTTGATGTAAAATTTTTGATCTACGTTTTTTACATGCCATTCTTGATCTATTGTTCGCGAGTTTTGTTGGTATACTACATAATCATATTGTACCTTTTTCTCTTTAAAACTCACGCCTGAGGAGGTGCATGTAATAGGAACACTTCTCTCAATCCAAAAGAAATCAACCATCTGAAAAGGTGTAACTTTTGGCGCATCTGGATTAATACTTTCATAGTACATGTCGATTCTTGGTTTTCCTGTTTTAGGATGAGGTGCCTGATTCCATTGTGTGCGTTTTTCCTGGTATATCGTTTTTAGCTCTTTTAGTGTTGGGAGTTTATCAGGATTAGCCAATATAAATTCCATATTAGAATGGCTAGAAAGTTTTGTAGCTGTAATGTTTTGCCCTGTCCAATTCCATTCTTGTGCTAAAAATTGGGTTTGAAATCTTCCAAACACGCTTTCGATAGTTTTAGATTTACCATTGTAAGGCTGTGTTTTGATTGCTAATTGTGAAATTTTATCAAAAAAGCCACCATTATGGAGTTTTTTATTGCCTGATCCATTGTCAAATGATATTTGATATGGGCGATGACCAGATATTTTTATTGCCATTTTAAAAGCTTGATAACCGGATTCATAATCTTCATTTTCAGAAATATGATACCCAAGAAATACCTCGCTGTAAGAATCCATTACTTCATAAACATTGATAGTTTTCATTTTGCCGTCTTTAGTTTGATAATAGAGATTGATTTTTGTACCATCAGAATACCAAAGTGAATCCCTCATAGATGGAAGAGTAGTTTTGAACGGCATCATAAATTTTTCTTTAAATTTTAGTTCTCCAAATCGATTTGCCCACCATAATGGTTCAATTTTCGGATCGGATAGGAAATTTATCAGTGATTGTTCTGATTTTATTAGTTTCCAATCTTGAACTTTAGCTTCTTCATTATATATTCTTAGTAGTTGAGTATAATTTGAGACTCGTTTTACTGGATTGGTCCAGCATGCCAACACGAAAGCTTTGGCGGCATCATTAATTTTTTCAGCATTTTTAGAGCCAAAAGATTTATGAATAAATATTTCGTAACCATCTTTTAAATAGTTTTTAATTTTGTTTCTAAGGATTCTTTGATTTTTTGGAAGGGAGTGTGGGTAGGTGTGCTTAGGTAATTCAGAAACTACTTCTGCAATTCTTTCCCAAATATTTGCTTTGGAGCCCGCAAGTGCTTTGCGTTGTGCTATTTTAGAATTTACAATGGTATTTATAGCATTTATTATTGAGGCATTGCAACTATACTCTTTTATATTTTTTTCGGGAAGTCCCTCGCCATTGTCTAATGTGTAATTTCTATAAAAATTAGATGCTTTTTGATCTTGTTCGATATAGTCAACAAATGTAATAGTGGTTACTTTTTCATATGGATCTCCTGCAAGTTCTATTACTTTACTTTTTATATCAGATCTCATCGTATCGAATTGAATTAGAGCTTTTCGACCATTGCCGCCTATAGTAAGTTTTTTAAGATGTCCTCTTGAGCATAATTGTTTATAATTTGGTTCGCTAACGATACCGCTTTCAACAATCCAGGAAGCTTGAATACATAGGATATTATTATGGTTATATTCGAACATAGTTTCGGCTTTTAATTTATTATATCGACGTCATTAATTTTTCTTGCTTCTTCTACTAATAATTCTTTTGCTAATAATCTGATTTTCTTTGCGTTAAATGAGTTGAAAACATAGCTAAGGCTCATATCTACTGTTTGTTTGCTTACTCCGATATCCTTGGCTATTTTCTTTTTGTGTTTCGGGTGTAGGAGAATATTTTTCATATATTTGATTTTGTAAATGTTTTTTTCTATTTGCAAAATCAAATATCGAAATTTGTTTCGAATAAAAAAAGTAAAATTCGAAATTTGTTTCGAGTAATATGTTATTTCAACACGTATGAGCGATATCACATTGAAAATCAATGAAATAGCTATTGAATATTTTTCTGATAATAATTCTAAATTTGCTAAATCAATGCATACAAGTGAAGCAAATATTAGAAATTATCGTAACGGAACACTACCGAAAATAGATTTTATAATTGGATTAGCTGAAAAACTCGAAATAAATTTCGAGTGGATTCTATTAAATAAAGGAAAGAAAAATCGGTCAAATTATAAAAATGATGATTTAATTCATACTGTTGAAGAATTAAATCCCAACGAAATTTCTAAAACTATCTCTGTTAATGAATCGGAGAAGGATAATATTGTCTTTGTACCAATAAAAGATACTACCGATTATTTAACTAAGTATGGAGACTCAAATTTCATACAAGGATTACCTTCTTATAAGTTTCCTAATATAAATCAAGGAATAAACAGGATGTTTCAACTCGATGGGCATAGTATGTATCCAACATTACATGATAAATCTTTTGTAATTGGTAAATGGGTTGATAACTGGATGATTGATATAAAGGATGATCGGGTTTATATAATTGTATCCAAAACTAATGGTATAATGATTAGGAGAGTTCTGAATCGTATAGAAAAATATGGGAGTCTGTATTGTAAAAGCGATAATAGAAGAGAATTTCCTAATGTTGAGATTAGTCCAAGAGATATCATTGAAGTTTGGGAATACAGGATGCATCTATCATCTGAGTTATTAAATCCAATTGATTTGTATGAAAGGGTTAATGATTTGGAAGTTAAAATCATGATTCTAGAAAATAAAACAAAAAAATAATAACTTTTGATATGTTTCTCGATATGAAAACCTTATTTCAAACGGTTTGTTCGTATTAGTGTAAGTCTTTGCGTGAGGATTAAGTATGCCCTTAAACTATAAAAACTTCATTTTACAACGGTTTGTAAGGATTATATATTTGCTAATGTCTGTAGTTTATTTGGCTAATGTAACTCCAACTGTAACTCCAACTGTAACTATAAATCAGATATTGTTTTTAGTGAATTTAATTTAAGTCAAAATAAAGAACTTAAATTAATTAATATTGAAAAGGGTTGGGGTGAAAAAGGAGTCTAATTGTTAGTAAATGATGTATTTGGCTGATTGTTTAGATTGATATTTGTAGTTGTGTAAGTTTTAAAATATATGGTTTATTAATAATGAATTCTTGCATTAAATAATGAGTAGATGTATATTTTAATTTTGGAGTATCTGAATAGCTTTTTGCTGTAAGTACTGTATTCATTGATTTTTTTTCAATTTCGGGTATTAGTTAATTATGTATGTTTTATTTTATAGTATTTAGGTTCATAAATACTTAGCTAGTTCTATAATTCCTTCTTCGATTTGTTGTTCGGTTAGGGAAGCGTAGCCAAGTCTAAAACCTGATATTGGTTTGTTAAAACTAAACTTCTCGGGAGTCATAATTTTTATCCCTTTTAAAAGGAGTTTATCTGCAATTTCAGAGATGTTTACAGGTGAATTTGGTATAATCCAAAATGCTAAGCCACCTTCGGGTTTTACGAATGTTGTTTTGTCTTTTAGGTATTTGTTGCAAATGGTTTCAAAGTAATCTCTTTTGGCTTTGTAAATGATTGTAGTTCTTTTGATATGTCTTTTTATTACGCCTTCATTTATAAGTTGTAAAACTGCTTCTTCCATAATATTATCGCCTTGCACATCGATTATTTTCCTGTGTTTAGCTACTTTTTCGATGGTTTCTGTATTGGTTACCAAGTACCCAATTCTTAATGCTGGCGCGACTATTTTACTTAATGTGCCAATGTAAATCGTGTTTTTGGCATTGCTATAGCTTGAAATTGGCAGGATTGGTCTTTGTCCGAAATGGAATTCGTTATCATAATCATCTTCTATAATGGTAAAACCGTAAGTATTGGATAATTCTACGAGCTTTAATCTTCTTTTTAAACTCAGTGTTACTGTCGTTGGGAATTGATGGTGAGGTGTAATGTAAATAGCTTTAATATTCTCATATTTCTTTACGTATTCCTCAACCTCATCAACTACTAATCCGTCTTTATCAACAGATATTGGGAGTAATTGAGCTCCGGCATTTTCAAATGTTTCCCAAGCGGGTTTGTATCCAGGATTTTCGACCATTATATAATCTCCTTTGGTAAATAAACAATGCGAGGCGAGGTACATTGCCATTTGGCTTCCTCGGGTAATGCATATTTCATCTGGAGTAATATTCATTCCTCTTTTAAAATTTAGCATTTGAACAATGGCTTTTCTAAATTCTAAATTTCCAAGTCCGTTGCTATAACCCATTATTTGCCAGCGCGATTTTCGATTAAAAATCTGTCTGTAAGCCCTTGCCAGTTCATTCATTGGTGCAATTCGGCTATCGGGAATACCATCGTCAAAAACTAAAAGGGGTTTTACTTCTTTAGTTGTAGATTCAGTTTTTCTTTTATGGTTTGTGGTTTCTGTAGCAATAGGTAAAATATCGGCAACAAAAGTTCCTTTTCGTTCCATTGTAATAAGCCAACCTTCGGCTATGAGTACATCTAACGCTTCAATAACTGTATTTCTGTTCACTTTAAGTAGTCCAGCAAGTTGCCTGCTTCCTGGTAAAGCATTCCCGCTATTGAGGATTCCTGTTTTTATAGCATCGATAATAGCATCGGCAATTTGTAGATAAATTGCTTTATCTGATTTGTTATTTATCTGAATCTCTAATTGCCAAGGTCTTAACATCTGGACTAGGTGTTTGTGTTTAAACTGTGTTATATAGGTAGTCCAAAGTTACAGTAATTTTGTAACGCAATAATGCAAAAACAAATAAATTATATGATTATGGAAACTAAGAAACAATTTTCATCAAAAGACTTTCACGAAACATTTGCACGACCAACTTTTGTGATGCCCGAAAAATTAATACACAGAGATGTTGAACAAGCCGGAGTTCACAATCAATTTTCTACTGAAAGAAAGCATCCCGTTTTCTTTATTGATCTTCCGAGTAAAAACGTGAGTATGACTATTGGAGGATTATTACCTGACCAAATGACAAACAGACACAGGCATACTTATGAAACTGTATTGTACGTAATCGAAGGACACGGATATACTGAAGTTGAAGATGTAAAAGTAGAGTGGAAGGCAGGCGACGCTGTTTATATCCCAAGTTGGGCTTGGCATAGACACAAGAATTTAAGTAATGTAGTTTCGGCTAAATATATAGCTTGTGAAAATGCCCCTCAACTACAAAATTTAGGTGTTGCATTGCGTGAAGAAGAAGGAAGAGATCTTTAATTAAAAAAGAAAAGTAAATGAAAAATACATTGTTTAAAGGTATAATTGCCTATCCGATTACTCCGTTTGACAAAGACGAAAAAGTAGATATTGTATTGTACAAAAAGCTATTAGAAAGATTGATTGTTTCTGGGGCTCATGGAGTTGCTCCGTTAGGAAGTACGGGAGTTATGCCGTATTTGACTGATGAAGAAAAAGAAGCAATTACCGAAGCTACAATAGAACAAGTTAATGGTAGAGTTCCAGTTTTAGTAGGTGTATCAAATTTAACAACCGAAAAAACAATTTACCACGCGAAGTTTGCTGAAAAGGCGGGTGCAGATGCAGTCATGATTATTCCGATGAGTTATTGGAAACTTACTGATGATGAAATTGTACAACATTATGATGCTGTTGCGAAGCAAATTTCGATACCAATAATGGCGTATAATAATCCTGCAACGGGTGGAGTAGATATGTCGCCAGCATTGTTAAAAAGGCTTTTGGAGATTCCGAATGTTACTATGATTAAGGAAAGTAGTGGAGATGTACAAAGAATGCATTATTTGAAAAGAGAACTTGGTGATGATGTTACATTTTTTAATGGATCAAATCCGTTAGCATTGGCAGCATTTTCTGCAGGAGCAACAGGCTGGTGTACGGCTGCGCCAAACTTAATTCCCGAACTGAATGTTGATTTATACAATGCTATTCAGAAAAATGATTTGCAGGAAGCTCAAAAAGTGTTTTACAAGCAATTAAATCTTTTAAAATTTATTGTAAACAAAGGTTTGCCAAGAACTATTAAAGCTGGTTTGAAAATTAAGGGAATAGACGGAGGTTTTTTAAGAAGTCCGTTGAAACCATTAACAGAAGATGAAATAGCAGAATTGGAATTGATTTTTAAAGAATTAGAACAGTAGGGTATTGAGTCTTTTAAGTTTTTAACCGCAAGGAGCGCAAAGATTTTCGCAAAGTTCGCAAGGTTTATAAAACATGTAGCTTTGCGAACTTTGCGATTTTAATAAATCCGGCTTATTAAAAACTTTGCGTGCTTTGCGGTTAAATTTCATGTATTTCTGTTCTCATTTCAAGCCTGAAACTTTAAACAAACAGTATTTTGACTACTTTTGCAAAATGAATAAGAAACACCATTCGAATAATATACTTTTGAATTTAGGTATCGAAAGCCTAAACGAAATGCAAGAAGTTGCTCAGGACGCTATCCTGAATGATAATAATGTTTTACTACTTTCTCCAACCGGATCAGGAAAAACTCTAGCTTTTTTACTGCCAGTTTTAGAATTATTACAACCCGAAATCCTTTCTGTACAATGTTTAATCCTTGTTCCTTCGAGAGAATTAGGATTGCAAATAGAACAGGTTTGGAAAAAAATGGGAACCGATTACAAAGTTAATATTTGTTACGGAGGTCATTCTATCGATACCGAGATTAAGAATCTAAGCAATCCGCCAGCGGTTTTAATAGGAACTCCGGGAAGAATTGCAGATCATATCGACAGAGGTACTTTCCGTTTAGATAAAGTTCAGACTTTAATTTTGGATGAATTTGATAAATCATTGCAATTAGGCTTCCATGAGCAAATGTCTTTTATCATTGGTAAATTACCAAAATTGAATAAACGTGTGTTGGTTTCGGCTACATCGGATATTGAGATTCCAAAATATACCAGAGTAATTAATCCAACGATTTTGGATTTTATACCTGAGGAGGAAGATAAATCGAATCTTTCGATGAAAATGGTGGTTTCTCCATCTAAGGATAAAATAGGAAGCTTATTTAATCTTATTTGTTCTTTAAAATCGCAATCGGCTATTATTTTCTGTAACCATCGTGATGCTGCTGAACGTATTAGTGATACGCTAAATGAAAAAGGGATTTACGCTACTTATTATCATGGCGGAATGGATCAGGATGAGCGTGAACGTGCTTTGATTCAGTTTAGAAACGGAAGTGTGAGTTATTTAATCACAACGGATCTTGCTGCTCGTGGTCTTGATATTCCTGAGATGAATCATGTTATTCATTATCATTTACCATCTAAAGAAGATGAGTTTACGCACCGTAACGGACGTACTGCTCGTATGCTTGCATCGGGAACGGCTTATATCCTGGTTCATGAAAGCGAAAAGAAACTGGATTATATTAATTATGATATGGATGTTTTAAAGGTCGATAATGCTACGACTTTGCCTAAACCTCCAGAATTTCAGACAATATATATAAGTGGTGGAAAGAAGAACAAACTTAATAAAATTGATATCGTAGGGTTCTTTTCTCAAAAAGGAAAACTAGAAAAAGGTGACTTGGGATTAATTGAGGTGAAAGATTTTATTTCGTTTGCAGCTGTAAAATTCAATAAAGTAAAAGATTTGCTTCAAAACATCAAAGAAGAGAAGATGAAAGGCAAAAAATTTAAAATTGAAGTAGCTAGAAAAGTAATTAAGAAAGAAGAGGAGTAATTTATTTATACACAATTAGTTACTGTGTTATTGTTTGTGGTGGCAAGTAATTATAAACAATAAATTATATTTAATGTCAATAAATTAACTGTCTAAGAAAGGAGTTAATTTTTTTTATTATTATGTTTGCCCCATAAAATAAATAAACCCCAAAGAATATTATGAAAAAAATTATTACTATTGCTGTTTTGTTTTTAAGTTTTGCATCTTTTGCTCAAATTAAAGTTATTGAAACTGTGCCAGTTGAGAAATTAGGTAAAGTGAATAATAATTATATCCAAAAAATTGGAGACGAATACACTATATTTTATAACTGTATTCAAAGTGATGATGAAAACAATACTTTAAGAAAATTTACTTTCAAGAATATTGATAACGATTACCTAAATCTTTACAATATTATCGTAAACGGATTTACAGCAACTCCTTTGTATGATATCAAACTAGAATTACCTAACAATTATGTTTGGTTGCATTATACAGCAAGTGTTGATAAACCTACTGTTCAATTTATGGTTTCGAACAAAGAAGGTAATGCAAACAATGTTTCTGAGGCTTTAACAAAAGACCAAGTAAGTAAATTGTTTCAAAAATAATTAGATTATCTACTATAAAAAAGGAGGCTATTCATGATTTGAATAGCCTCCTTTTTTAGTTTTCAGTCTCAGTCTCAGTCTCAGTCTCAGTCTCAGTCTCAGTCTCAGTCTCAGTTTTCAGTATTGAATACTGTGACTGAATACTGAGACTAAAAAAAACTATATTTTCTTCACATATTGTGTGATAATTACAATTTGCTGACCGTCTACTTTTCCTTCGATGTATTCGGCGTTTTCATGGTCTAAACGAATGTTACGCACAGCAGTTCCTTGTTTGGCAACCATACTAGATCCTTTTACTTTTAAATCTTTAATTAAAACTACAGAATCTCCGTGTTCTAAAATTACGCCATTACTATCGCGGTGGATGATTTTGTTTTCGTCTTCTTCACCTTCTCCAGTTGCTTGTGCCCATGCTAATGTATCTTCGTCTAGGTACATCATGTCTAGCAATTCTTGCGGCCATCCTGCAGCACGCATTCTACTCAACATTCTCCAGGCTACAACTTGTACGGCAACATTCTCGTTCCACATACTGTCGTTTAAACATCTCCAATGATTTAAATCTACGTTATCTGGATTTTCTATCTGATCTACACATGTGCTACAAGCCATTACGCTTTCATCAATTCCGCCTTTTTGAGTTGGTAAAACTTGATATACTTTTAGGTTTTCGGTTGCGCTACAAAGTTCACATTTAGATCCGCTACGTTTGCTTAATTCTCTTTCTATGCTCATTATTTTAATTGTTTATTTGAAAATGCGAATTTACTTATAATTTAGGAGGGGGACAAATTTATATTTTTGGTGGTTTTTTGCCACAGATTAAAAGGATTAAAAAGGATTTTTTCGTTTTGTCTTTGCGAGGAACGAAGCAATCTCATTTAGTATGTCCGTTCCAGTGATTTATCATTTTAGTGTGTTTGCTTCGTTCCTCGCAACGACTTACGCAAAATATTTACTTCTTAACCCTAACCGCATCTGGAACCAACATTTCGTATTCTCCGCCATTTCGTAATACATCACGAACGATGCTTGAACTTATGTATGATGTTCTTGCTGCTGTTAATAAAAATACAGTTTCGATTTTGGATAAACGTCTGTTGGTATGTGCGATTGCTTTTTCGAATTCGAAATCGGCTGGGTTGCGCAATCCTCTTAATATAAAATGTGCCTTTAATTTATGGCATAAATCTATCGTAAGCCCTTCGTAGGTTATTACGGTTACTTTGGGTTCATCTTTGAAAGTTTCTTCGATAAATCGCTTTCTTTCTTCGAGTGAAAACATGTATTTTTTTTCGGCATTTACACCAATCGCAATTACAATTTCATCAAATAGTGAAATTCCTCGTTTGATAATATCTTCGTGTCCAAGTGTAATTGGATCAAAGGATCCTGGGAATATGGCTTTTCTCATTTTTTTTAAGGTTCAAAGGTTCAGAGAGGCAAAGGTTCAAAGGTTTTTTGAGTTTTAAAAATTAAGGTGCTAAAATCTTAGATTCTTAGCACCTTAGTTTCTTAGCATCTTTATGAAAGAGCCAACTCAATTGAATTTGTAAACAAATCTTCTAGTGAAATTCCTGCTGCTTTTGCTTGTTGTGGAATCAAACTTTCGGTTGTTAGGCCTGGGATTGTATTCATTTCGAGCATATATGGTTCGTTGTCTACAATGATGAATTCGCTTCTTGAGAACCCTTTCATTTTTAAGACTTCATAAGCGCGTTTTGCAACTTCGCTTACTTTTTGAGTCATTTCGTCAGATATTCTTGCTGGTGTGATTTCTTGTGATTTTCCTTCATATTTTGCTTCGTAATCGAAGAAATCATTATCGGAAATAATTTCAGTAATAGGTAATACGATAATTTTTCCTTGGTAATTGATTACTCCAACAGAAACTTCGGTTCCGTCAAGGAAGCTTTCGATGATGATTTCGTTATCTTCTTTATAAGCAACTTCTATTGCAATAGGAAGTTCGGCTGCAGTTTTTACTTTTGAGATTCCGAAGCTTGAACCTGCTTTATTCGGTTTTACGAAACATGGCAAACCTACTTTTTTTACAATCTCGTTGGTATTGATAATATCTCCTTTATTTAGGTAGTAAGAGATAGCCGTTTTTATTCCGTATGGTTTTAGAACTGAAAGTAAATCACGTTTGTTGAAGGTAAGTGCGGCTTGGTAATAATCGCATGAAGTTTGCGGTATGTGCAATAACTCAAAATAGGCTTGCATTAATCCGTCTTCGCCCGGAGTTCCGTGAATGGCATTGAACACGCAATCAAAAGTAACTTTTGTTCCATCTACGGTTACTGAAAAATCATTTTTATCTATCGGGAATTCGGCATCTTTTTCATCTACATAAACCCATTTTTCTTTAAAAATATGAATTCGGAAACCATTATATTTTGTTTTATCAAGGTATTGGTATACTACATTTCCGCTGATTAGTGATATTTGATATTCGCTAGAATATCCTCCCATGATGATGGCAATGTTTTTCATCGATCTATATGTTTTTATGTTTAATCGTTTATTTGTTTAATCGTCAATGTTATTATGAAAACGTTTTGTGTTTTTAGCCCCGATGGTAGCGGCATCCTTTTTTCATGCTTTTTTTGCATGGAAAAAGATATAGCGTATAGCGGGAAATAGCTCCTAAATCTTAGGCTTGGCTCTGGGTGAGGAAATGTATGATTTACTGATCTAATAACACTATTACACTCCGCTCAGGGCGACTATAAAGCTGCTTTCTTGTATTAAACAAAATTATCATTTTTTTTGGAACGAAATCTTTATCTTTGCCACAAATAAAAATAAATTTATGAGTTTACGTAAGTATCTAACTAGCCGAGTATTTTTTACGCAAATACTAATTGCTGTTGCAATTATTGCAGTTTTAGGTTATTTGTTTATGCATTGGTTAACATTTACAACTGATCACGGACATGAAATCGAAGTACCAGATTTAAGAAAATTGACCGAAGAGCAAGTGGAGGCAAAACTGGACGGACTGGATCTGGATTACGTACTTTTGGATAGTGTGGATTATAGAAGTGGATTCCCGAAATTTAGCGTTGTTGAGCAGGATCCTTTGCCAGGAACGAAGGTAAAAGTGGGTAGAAAGATTTATATTAAGATAAATGCATCTGGTTTTTCATCAGTTCGTATTCCGGATTTGATAGAGAAAACATATCGTGAGGCTATACCAACATTAAAGGCTTTAGGGCTTGAAGAAGGTACAATTACGTATATTCCTAATCTTGGAAAAGATATGGTTTTGGAGATGCGTTTAAAAGGAAGAAACTTAAAAGTGGGAGATCGCGTACTGAAATCATCAAAAATTGATTTGGTTTTGGGCGATGGAAAAGCAAGTTATTTAGATGAAAGTCAACCGGCAGATTCTCTAGCAGTGCCAGGAGACGAAAAAACAGCAAATGAACAATAATAATACCGATAGTTTAGATTTAGAAGAAGAGTTATATGAGCATTTTAGATTTGAAGTTCCTAAGGGTCAAGCACCTTTAAGAATCGACAAATACTTAATGGGCTTAATACAGAATGCTACAAGAAATAAGATTCAGAATGCTGCAACAGAGGGTAATATCTTTGTAAACGACGTTATTGTAAAGTCAAATTACAAAGTAAAAGCGTTTGATGTTGTTACGGTGATGTTATCGCATCCTCCGTATGAAAATCATATTATTCCAGAAGATATTCCGTTGAACATTGTTTACGAAGATGATGCTTTATTATTAATTAATAAAGTGCCAGGAATGGTTGTGCATCCGGGACATGGTAATTATACTGGAACGCTGGTTCATGCTTTGGCACATCATTTTGATAATTTGCCAATGAATAGTAGTGAGCGTCCGGGATTGGTTCATAGAATTGATAAGGATACTTCAGGACTTTTGGTTATTGCCAAAACAGAAGCTGCTATGACGCATCTTGCCAAACAATTTGAAGCAAAAACTTCTGAAAGAGAATATATTGCTCTTGTTTGGGGAAATGTTGTTGAGGAGCAAGGAACTATTGAAGGAAATTTAGCAAGACACTTAAAAGACAGAATGCAAATGGCTGTTTTTGCTGATCCAGAAATAGGAAAACCTGCTGTAACGCATTATAAAGTTTTGGAACGTTTTGGTTATGTTACTTTAATTTCTTGCCAGCTTGAAACAGGTAGAACACACCAGATTCGTGCTCACATGAAACATATTGGTCATCCGCTTTTTAATGATGAACGTTATGGTGGTCACTTGATTTTAAAGGGAACTACGTTTACAAAATACAAACAGTTTATAGATAATTGTTTTAAAGCTTTGCCAAGACAAGCTTTGCACGCTAAAACATTAGGTTTCGTTCATCCTACAACGGGTGAAATGATGCGTTTTGATACTGAACTTCCGCAGGATTTTCTTGATTGTATCGACAAATGGCGTAATTATTCGAAATCGCATAATACTGACGAAGAAGAAAGTTAAAAATATAAAGCCCCAATTTGGGGCTTTTTTTATGCTTTATCTGGAATAAAATTTTGAACCATTAAGAGATTAAGATTAATTAAGGTTTTACTTTTTATTTGCTGTTAGATTGTCTATAAAGGAACGCGGATGATACGGATTCGCTAAGGCGAAAACACGGATTAAACGGATTTCCTCTCAAGCCTTTTTCTTAATTTTTCTTAATCTCTTAATGGTAAAATCTTTAATTTAATTTAATTTGTCTTCTTTCACGACTTTTGGTTCTTCTTTTTTGGAAGTAATCATTACACCAAACATCATCAAGAAGGCACAGATTAAGATTACTTGAATAATAAGGGATTCGTTTACTAAGCCGATTTGATTTTCGACAGTTATACCAATGAATAATAATATGGTTATTAGTCCGCGTGGTGCTACGAAAAGTAAGGGTAATAAGGGAACTTTAGATAAGTGTAATTGAATCGTTCTAATTATAAAAATAAGTATTACGATTCTAATTGCCCAAAAGATAGTGTCTGGGTTAAGTATTTCGGCTCTTCTGAGTGAATAGCCAAATAGCAGAAAAAATAATGCTCTTACTATAAAAGCACCTTCGGCAGTGAGTTCTTTAAATTTCTGTACCTCTTTTGCTAGTGATTCTGAGCGAAGGCGTTCACTCCATTTATAGTTTTTTAACTGATTAAAATTATTAATTGAGAGACCAAATATCAAGATGAAAAGTAGTGCTGGTAAATGGTGTTTTTTTGAAATTTCATAAATTAGAATCATTAATAAAATAATAGGTACAAACTTAATATGATGTTCAATTCTATTAAGGAGTAATGATAATAGCATGGTTGCTAAAAAAGAGATTACTATCATAATTAAAATCTGCAGAAAAAAGTAGCTAAAAGTTGAGAATCCAAAAGTGGTATTATAATATATGAAATTGAAAAATACTACGCCAAAGATATCCGATAAGCTACTCTCGTAAGTTACAAATTCTCGTTGGCTCAGGTTTAGATTTTGAACACTTGGAATTGCAATGGCACTACTAATTACGCAAAATGGTATTGCATTTATTAAACAGGCTTGAAGCGGGTATCCTCCATAATAATGGAATAAATATGCCAGTACAAAGGCAAATGCTATAAAGGAAAGAAATGCACCTATTGCTGATTTTTTTATTAATGGCAATTTGGATTTGTCAAGTTCCAGTTCTAGTGCTCCCTCGAGTACAATTAATATAAGTCCTATGGTTCCTAAAATAGGGAGTAGATGGGTGAATTTAGGAAGCTCGATATCAAGGAATTTAGTTATTTGCCTTACTGTCCAGCCCAAAAGGAGTAATAATATTACGGATGGAATTCTTGTTTTCGATGAGGTTAAATCGAATAAGTAGGCGATAAGCAATAAGACACAAAATGTAATTATTATTGTCATTTTTGATTCTTTTTTAATTACTCTTAGCTATTGTTATTATGGGGATTGACAGGAAATGTTGATGTAATTTACCAAATCTTACTAATAAATCATAGGTTTTGTTAAAGAAATAGTAGCTTTTGTCTCATTTGTAAAGTTGGATTAGTAATGATATACGCTGTAAAATAGTTACTTTTGTTGCGCTTATAAAAAAGATTTTTTCTTATTATGAAAATAATAATAGTAAGAAAAAACTGTTTTATTAGTTTTCACCTTTTCAGATTTATATTTAAATAATGAAGCAATATTTTAACTTATTTGATTTTACACAAAAAGTAGATTATAAAACCGAAATTCTTGCAGGTTTTACGGTGGCTATGACTATGATTCCCGAATCGCTTTCGTTTGCCATTCTTGCTGGTTTTCCGCCTTTAGTTGGTTTATATGCTGCATTTATCATGGGATTAATTACGGCTGTTTTTGGTGGTCGCCCAGGTATGGTTTCGGGTGGAGCAGGAGCAACGGTAATTGTATTGATTGCTTTAATGAAATCGCACGGTTTAGAATATGTTTTTGCAGCGGTGGCTTTGGCTGGTGTTTTGCAAATTCTGGTAGGTTTATTTAAATGGGGTAAATTTATCCGATTAGTTCCTCAACCTGTAATGTTTGGTTTTGTAAATGGTTTGGCAATTGTAATTTTTATGTCGCAATTAAAGCAATTTAAAACGGTTGTTAATGGCGAGTTAGTTTGGTTATCGGGAAATCCTATGTTTATTATGCTTGGATTGGTTGCTTTAACAATAGCAATAGTAATTTTGTTTCCTAAAATTACCAAAGCAATTCCGGCTTCGTTAGTAGCGATTATTGTCGTTTTTGGTTTGGTTCTTGGTTTAGGTATTCAGACAAAAACTGTTGCCGATATCGCCTCAATAAGTGGTGGTTTTCCTCCTTTTCATTTGCCTAATATTAATTGGAATCTCGAAACGTTACAATTAATTTTTCCGTATTCTTTAATTATGGCTTCTGTAGGGTTAACGGAGGGTTTGCTAACATTAAACTTGGTCGATGAACTTACAGGAACAAAAGGAAACGGAAATCGGGAATGCATTGCTCAGGGAAGTGCCAATATTGTAAATGGATTTTTCTTCGGGATGGGTGGTTGCCCAATGATTGCCCAAACGTTGGTAAATATCTCGGCTGGTTCCAGAGCTCGTTTATCGGGTATTATTGCATCACTAACCATTCTTGTTATTATCTTGTTTGGAGCACCAGTAATCGAAAAATTACCTATGGCAGCTTTGGTTGGCGTTATGTTTATGGTTGCAATAGGAACGTTTGAATGGGCTAGTTTCAGGATTATTAATAAAATGCCTAAACACGATATTTTTGTTGGAATAATCGTTGCGGTGATTACTGTTTTTATGCATAATCTGGCTTTGGCAGTTTTAATTGGTGTTATTATTTCGGCTTTGGTTTTTGCTTGGGAAAGTGCCAAACGTATCCGTGCCAGAAAGTATATTGATGATAATGGAGTAAAGCATTACGAGATATTTGGACCGCTCTTTTTTGGTTCTACAATGGGGTTTATGGAGAAATTTGATGTTCAGGATGATCCGAAAGAAATAATAATCGATTTTAAAGAAAGTAAAATTGTAGATATGAGTGCCATTGATGCTGTAAATAAAATTACAGAACGGTATGCAAAAATCAATAAAACGGTTCGGTTATATCATTTAAGTGACGATTGCCGATTGTTACTTAAAAATGCTAATATTATTGTGGATATTCTCGAAGATCCTACTTATAAAGTTACTGCTGATTAAGAATATTAAAAAGAGCCTGAAAATATTTTCAGGCTCTTTTTAATTATAGGGATTGTGATTTTATATTTCCAATTGATCCAGTTTCTGATGGAATTAATTCGAATATAGATGTAGGTGTAAGACCTGGTTCTATGCGATGAGAAACGTATAAGATTGTCATACTAGTTTCTTTGACCAAAAGATTAACGAGTTCAATAACTAAAGCTACATTTTCATCATCCAAACCTTCTACAGGTTCGTCTAAAATTACTAATGGAGGATGTTTTAATACGGCTCTAACTATTAATGCAACTCTTTGCTGCCCGATAGAAAGTTGTGTAAATATTTTATTCTTTAAATGGCTCATTTTAATCACATCAAGCCATTGCGATACGATTTGTCTTTGTAAGGATGTTGGTTCCGTATATAATCCAATTGAATCAAAAAAACCAGATAAAATCATGTGTTCTAAGCTGTGCTTTTTCTGAAATAAATCGGTCATGGAAGTCGAAAAATACCCAATTCTCTTTTTGATATCCCAAACACTTTCTCCGCTGCCTTTCTTCTTTCCAAAAAGGAATAAATCTTGTCCGTAACCTTTTGGATTGTCACCAGAAATTAAGGATAGGATTGTACTTTTTCCAGAACCGTTAGGTCCGATAAGTTGCCAAAATTCATTCTTTTTAATTGTCCACGTAATAGCGTCAACGATTTTTCTTTCGTCGTAACTTACAGAAACGGCATTCATGTGTATCAATACTTCTTCATCGTAATCTGTAGGTTCTGCAGGTTTAGGAATGGAGACTTTTACTGAATTTGAACTATTTTCGGTAGTTTTTATTTCGTTTAAAACAAAAGAATTGTCTGTAATCTGGGCTTTATTCTGTATAAAAGGAAATAAATCGGCAGCACGATTTACCAATTGAATTATCCGAACAGATTTCGCCAATTGTTCCAGAGAATTTGCCAATGTAATACGTGAGGCATGATCCAAATGATCTAGCGGATTATCAAAAATAATGTAATCTGGATTTTGCTTTACGCAATAGTTTAAAAACTCTTTTTTACGTTCGCCCGAGGAGAATGTTCGTAGTTTTCTATTTGATTCTGCAGCGGCTTCAATCAGATCATATTGGTATTCTTTTTCTATAAATTTATCAATTGCAATGTCCGAAAATAGAATTCCGTTTAGGGAATTAAAAGCCGCTAATTCTCCTTCGGCATTTCCGTCAAGTACCGTTTCGATAAAAGCTTTTTTATTAACTGTATTGGATAAAAGGATGTCCCAATGTTCTATAGTGTTCATTTGCGCAATTTAAGAAATCTATTTTGTTTCGGCAGTAATCATTGGGCGATTATTTCTTGACCATTCGCTCCAGGAACCAACATAAAGTTTAGGAATTGGTAACCCGGCATAATCCATTGCAAGTAGCGTATGACATGCTGTTACGCCCGAACCGCAATGTACAATTACGTTTTCGGGTTTTGTATTGCCAAGAATATCTTGATATTTAGCTTTTAAAACTTCTGGAGAAAAATAGGTACCATCTTCATTTAGATTGCTGGTAAAAGGAACATTTGTCGCTCCGGGAATATGTCCTGCAATTAAATCGATAGGTTCTGTTAAGCCATCAAAACGGTCTTTATCCCGAACATCAATGATTATAGTATCTTGGTTCTTGCTTGCTTTGTCAATTTCGGTAATATCTGCCTGAGATAATTCCCAGTTAGAGATTGGATATAATGCTGCTTCCGCAAAAGTTTCAATTCCAGAACTTACGGGAAAACCTGCTTTTACAGCTGCTTGTAAGCCACCATTTATAACCTGTACTTTTTTGTGTCCAATTGCTCTAAGCATCCACCAGAAACGTGCTGCAGCATTCGAACTATTTTTATCATCATATATAATTACATGACTTGATGGCGATATTCCGAATTTTGATAACACTTCGGAAAATTTTGATAATGAAGGTAAAGGATGTCTGCCGCCATTTGCAGCATCTGTAGGAACAGTTGCCAAATCGAGATTTAAATCAACATAACGAGCATTTTGTAAATGAGATGCTGTATAGTTTTCTTTGGCATTGATTCCTGCTCTGGCATCAACAATTACAATATCTGATTTTTGTGATGCTATTAAATCTTCTGTATTTATGATGGGTGATACTTGTTCTGACATTTTTTTATGAATTAAAAATTAAAAAAAATTAAAGATTTCCTGTATTGCTTTTTAGCCACAATAACGTGTTTATAACCAGCTGACTTTGTGGTTCGTTTTCGAATGTGTACGAAAGTGTTTTATTGGTGTTATTTTCATAATCTATATCATTATGTCCCATATTAAAATAGACCATTTTATACTTCTTATTTGTCCAAACTACGGGATAATAACCACTATGCCATATCTCGCTTGGTTTTGGTCCAGTACCTAAAGGAAAACTAGTATCATCTATTGCTAAGAGTATATTGATATCAGGATTATCCCTAAGGTCATTTTGCCATCTGTACCATTCGTTTGGCGATGATTTAAATGTTTGAGGAACATCTTTGGTTATAATAAATTTGCTTTCAAGTCGTAGTATTGCCGATGTAGGTTTCCATGTATTGCTTCCGTATTCGCCAGATCCTAAAAATTGATTGTGGTACCAATCCCAGTTTTGTGGGTATTGAGAATCGTTTAAAGCAAATGCAGCGAAGTGAAACCCAATCCAGGCGCCACCATTTTCCATATACTTTTTAAACGCTTCTCGTTGCTTGGTTTCTTCGGGACGAGTATCCAAGAATATAACGACCTGATATTTTGCTAAGAACTTAGTATTAAGATTATCCCAATTATTGGTTGAATCATATTCAAAATTATATTTCTCTGCCATCTTAGGAAACCATTTGTTGGCTTCATGCACAAAACTGATATGAGCTTGGTCATTTTTGGCAGTATAAAATGCAATTACCTTAAATTTTGAATTGCTTTTACTATTTTGAGAAAATCCTGAAAAAGCAGTTATAAAAAGTAATAACAACATACTTTTTTGGGCAATTGAATAGATTTTTTGACCAGAAAATTGCATTGAATAAATTTTGAATTGATGATTTTATTTAATTAATCAGGAATCTTTTCTATTAATATTTCATTTCCAGATCTATCGTAGTACGTACAAGTCATTTCGATAATATCTACTCTCCATTTAGCAATACCGCATTCTCCTGCTTGTTTGCAAAATGTTATATAATCTGTTTGTCCGTCTTGGTGTTGTAATAAGAATTCTAGAAAACGTTCTTTATTAACATTTGATGTTACTTTAATTTCATCGTATTTATCATCAGTGGCAACTCTATAATTGTTTACACCATAATATTCTACAGTACCATCATTTACATTGGTGTCATATCCTTTTACTCCTAAGATTATTAAATCTTGAATATAATTAGGAAAATCAGCTCCAGTTTTCACTTTTGAGTGTGCTTCTTTAATTTGCTCTATTGTAAACATATTAATTTGTATTGATGTTAGAATTATTTATTGTTTCAAAAATACGATTAATGGCAATACGTTTTCTTTTTATGAAAACAAAAAATTGCATAGCAGATGTGCAGAGATAATTGTTTTATAATTTATGGTTAAGATGTTACTTTAAGGATATCCTCGTTTTGAGAATATGTAAGTATGTATTTGATTGTTAATATTTTGTAAGATATAATTGTGAAAATATTGCATTTTGACGAATAATGATGCACTTCGTAGGACTTCTTTTATTAACAAGAAAAATATATGTAAATTAGATATATAATGTTGTAAGCTAAAACTGGAATTATGAAAATAACTATACTTTTACTCTTATTTGTTATACCCACATTTGCTCAAGAAGTCAATACATTTGATTTTGCAGTTATAAACTCGACTTTAATATCGCCAAATATCGATCTTGATAAAGGGCGAAGCGTTGTTGCGGGGAATAACAACGAATATTCAACCTATTTTCAATATGCTTTTGGAATGCGTTCGGATGATATCATTCTTGGAGCTGGAATTGATAAATCAGAAATTGACCGAACTTACATAGGCTATGTTGGTAAAATATTTGAGAATTTCAGAGCAACAATTGGTGTTGGTTACGTAGAATCGCGCAGTGGTTATGATGGAACATTTACTGGGCTTAATATTTCGTGGCATCCAAAAAATAATACTTTTATTGGTGGAAGTTTAGAAAATTTGCATTCTACAAGTGTTGATTATGAAACGGATGAAAGTTTTGATTATTATCAAAAAATGGCTCCAAAAGTATTTGCGAGCTACGAAATTGTTCCTAGAATAATAGTCTTCGGTCAATTGAGCAGTCGGGTTAATGATATTGCATTAAAATATCAGATTGACCGTTTTTCTCTTGGAGGATTTTACTCGGGTCATGGAGTTGAGGGCATTTTTGGAACTTTGAATATTGGGAGATTTGCTCTTTCTTGCAGTACAACTTTTGATAAAGTAAATTTCGGACTGAAGTTTCAGTAATAGTTAGAGTTCTTTTTTTAGTGTAACGACTTGTTGTGGGAATGGAATTTCTATTTTATCGGCATCAAAACGATTTTTTATACTGTGTAATAAATCGCAATACATAACAAAACCATCGGTCGCATCTTTTGCCCAAGCCCAAACTTTTAAGTTTACGCTCGAATCGTTAAGCGCTACAACTCTTGCTACAACTAGTGGAGCATTATTTTTTTTGTTTGCAGCAGTTCGTGTATCTATAAAAAGAGGATGTTTAGCAACTTCATCTTTCATTATTGTTAAGGCTTTATCAATATCTGAGTCGTAACCTATTCCTATTTCGATTATTTTGCAGCATTTAGAATCATTCATATTTGTGTTTAGGATAATCTGATTACTTATAACGGAATTTGGAATAATAATACGGTTATTTTCCATGTCTTTTAAAACCACTTGTCTTAAATTAATATCTTCGACTACACCGCTAAAATTATTGATTGTTATTTTATCATTTATCTTGAAAGGTTTAAAAATCACTAAGAATATCCCGCTCATAATATTACTTAAAGCTTGTTGTGAAGCAAGTCCTGCAATAACCGAAAGTACTCCTGCACCAGCGAGTAATGAATGTCCTATGAGTTTAAATTCTGGAATTTGTATTAATGCAAATGCAATCCCCAGAATATAAATTATAGTGATTACTAAATGTTTCAAGAATTTATATCCTGTACTATCAAAATCGTTAACGCCTAATCGGCGGCGAATAAAACGAATAAAAAGCTTATCGATAATAGTAGCCAATAGGATTGTTATAATCAGTATTATTACTATAGCAACAATTAATCTAAAGTCTTTTAAAAGGTTTATCATTGGTTGATTTTTTTACCACTAAGGTATTAAGTGTCATTAAGTAGTGAAAGCTTAATTTTCTTGATATCTGAATGGCTAAAGTTTTATTGTATGTTTCTAATGGAAACACAAATTTAATTAAATTCAGAGAAATTGAAAGCTTTTAATTCGCTCCAATCTTCTTTAATAATGCTATAATAGACATCGTCTTTGCTTTTTCCGTCGGCATCGATATAATTATTTCGAAAAACACCTTCTTTTTTATGTTTGATAGCGTATTTGGACGCGGATTAAACGGATTTGCTAAAGCGAAGACGCAGATAAAAACGGATTATTTTTATAGCGTGTTTGGACGCGGATTATACGGATTTGCTAAAGCAAAGACGCAGATAAAAAACGGATTTATTATTTTGATGCGTGTTAAAAGATGAATAAAACGGATTTTATTGTTTTGTTTTTATTGTATTGGAGGCTGATTATATAGATTTTATAAAGCATAGATGCGATCTTGAAGTGTCGGGACAGATTTTATTTTCTAGTTTTTCTGATATTTTCGAAAATTTTTCTTTTAAATTCAGGTTTTTTTCCAAAATTTAAAAGTAATCCTACCTCG